>JANMJN010000110.1:0-1601 GCA_031371355.1 Saprospiraceae bacterium | reverse complement strand
CCACACAGCAAAGGAAAGAGTTTGGCAGACAGTTCATTGATGCCAAAAATTTGAAAAATGAACTTCATTTCGACTGAAAACAAAGGCGGCGCGTATTGTTGATAGTCCAAATGCCCGAACAAAGCCGAGTAGCTTTTCTCCACATAATTACGAATCAAATTGGCTTCATCTAAAAAAATAGAGCGTTGTTGCAACCAAACTGCCCCCCTCAGTATGCTGCCCAAAATGAGGATAAACCAAGTGGTTTGATTGATAAATTTATGGTTTAACCACGTTTGTATTATTGTCTTTTTTATCATAAAAAGTCATCAAAATAAGGAAAAAAGAGAGGTGAATGAGCCAAATCATTTTGGTTCCATAACGGTTTGAAGCATAGATGAGTGTGGCTGAAAGCCAAGCATTGAGCAATATGCCGATCAATATGAAAGATAGAAAAAATCGCAATCGCACGTATGCCTTTGACCATAAAGCCTTGTTAATCAACAATATAAAGCAACCTGAAAAAAGTAAAACAACAAAATACTTTAAAAAATAATTAAATTTATTGACCACTCCTAATTGGTCATTTGCTTCGCGTGAACGCAAATACTGAGGGGTCGAAGCGGGACACGTTTTTTCTAAAGCGTCGAAAGCATTGTCACCTTTTTTGAACGGTGCGTTACCTTCGCCGACGCTGTAAAGGACGAGTTGCTTTTTGGTCGCTTTGATGGATTCTTCGATGTGCCATTTCAGCAAATCGGGCGTGGTATAGGATGTCCAGATGATATCATTAAACTCTTTTTTTGATTCAATCAAGCCGATTTTATTCAAAGGGCTGTTGGCAGACCACAAAAAATCCTCTAAGGAAGTCGGCATCGAGTCCCGATATTGGCAGAGTTGCCAATGTTTTTCCGCACATTTTTCGTCCAAAACCTTGTTCAAAATGCCTTTGTGCGCCATATCGCCCATTCTGAACGCATGACTCGATTTTGCCAAGGGTGCAGACATGGTTAACAAACTCAAAGCCGTCAAAAAAGCCAGCACACCAATCGTTTTGATTTTAAGAAAAGGGAATTTTGATTTTGAGAATAAATACAAAATCAAGTAAAATATGATTAATAAAATATTAAATACCAAATGCCCGATGTGCATGGCTGTAGTCAGAAAAAAAAGAGCGAAAAGTCCATTACGCGTATTTTTACTGAGGGGGGTACTTGTGACCAGCAACAATTGAGAAAGCAGTAAAACAGGGGTCGAAAAATCGGGCATCAATTGACTCGTCAGGAAGGAGATACTGCTTGTGTAAACGAGAATGAAAATAAGTGCAATAAATTGTAAATCAATATTTTGTGCATCAAAAAAAGATTTTAAAACTTGATAAATAACCCACGTTGTCATCAATCCTTGAATGGCAATTGTGAACCACAAACTAAACCCACCGAGACTTGTGGCATAAATAAAAAGTCCATAAGTAATTGGTCTATCCAAAGGCATTTCGGGCATAAAACCAGAGCGAAAATAAGTGCCGTCATCGGGGTATAAAAACGGAAAACCGTTCCAAAAACCTGTAATGAGCAGGAGCATGGAAGCAAAAAGCAAGAGCCATTTTCGGCGGTTTTTCG
>JANMJN010000083.1:0-4905 GCA_031371355.1 Saprospiraceae bacterium | reverse complement strand
GGATGCCCTTTTGAGCAAAAGTAGAGTTTACCATCGGCGGCGGCGTAAGGGAAACCTTCATTCGCGGCTGTATTGATATTTTTTCCTAAGTTTTCAGATTTTGTCCAACCTTTTTTCGTTTTTGTCACTACATAAATATCCAAACCGCCAAAACCATCACTTCTTTCAGCCGTATAAAATAGGCGTTTGCCATCGGGCGATACGGAGGGATATACATAATTATTTTCCGCCGTGCAAAAAGGCAACATCTCTATATTGTGAAAAGAGGTACCATCTTCTACTTCAGCCGTGAAAATCTGCATATTATACGTGCCATTCCGTCCAGGTTTGCTGCCATTGCGGCAAAAATAAGCCCGTTTACCATCAGCAGTAAAAGAAATATTAGACGTATTTCGGTTGATTTCGGTCAATTTTGCAGAAATTTCACGCGGTTCAGTAAATGATGTATCACCTGTTCGCTCGGCATAATAGACCGTGACATAATCACGCCCCGTTGTTGGGTTTTTTTCTTTTAGAATATTGAAACCCGGGTGACGGTCAGAAGCAAATGCGATGCCTTTGCGGAACATGATAGGTGCATTGTCGTCGCCATCAGAGTTTTTAGAGAATGGATAAACCTCAACATTTTTAAAAATCGGTTTCAACTTTTTAACTTTATCCACATTGTCGAGCAGCAATTTGCCACGTTCATTTTCGGGTTGTAGTTGATTGTATTTTTTAAAATAGAATTTTGCTTCGTCATATTGCCCCAACATCATCAACGTTTCGCCATAGTGCAAAAAATCGTCAGGACGAGCGTTATCGTCTTCAACAATACCGACCAAAAGCGGTGCAGCCTTGTCGGGGCGGCTCAAAATGCGGTAACAATTCGCCAATTTGGTCTTTGCTGCCAAATTATTAGGCTTTTTGGCAAGGAAGGCTTCATATATCGGAATCGCTTCAGCATATCCGCCGCTCTTAAACAGTTCATTGGCGCGGTCCAAATTTTGCCCCCTCAGTAGCGTTGTCAAAAAAGTGAAACAAATGAGTATCCTCAATTTAAATACTATCATTTTACCATTTTCAGTTTAAATCGTGTCGTAATTTTGGTTATAATACTTATAAACTTTGTAACTTTAATGTCTTATTTGACAAAGTAAGTGTTACATTTTCTTGGTTCTACGTCCAAAAGTCGTGCTAAGTTCATCGTCCTAAGGCATAACGACTGTTAATGAACAACATTTTTATGTATTATAGGGCAAATATAAACTTAATACGCTCAAGTTTTTTTGGTAACAATATTTTCAAATCATTAAATACTTTATTATGAAAACCATAAATGTCTTATCGGTGGCTTTTTTAGTGGCTTTTTTAGTGGCTTTTTTAGCCCCCTCAGTATCCATTGCTCAAATAACGCCCAAAGGTGTTGAAGAAACAAAGTCGGTTGCAGCACCTGCTACCGTTTCGCTTGTTCGTGAAGGTGAACGCCCTATGAGTCAAGGCAGTAAAAACGCTTTAACAATAGACATTCCCAAAACATCGGCAAAATTCGCTGAAAAATTGTGGAAAGATTACGTCAAACAATATAAAGGGGAGACGAAAAAAGACCGCAAAACAGATGAATGGTTCACGGATAATGCCATGATTGGCAGCATCGGCGGTGCAAACACTGTTGATTTATACGCAAAATTTACGGAAAGCAATGATGCAACCACGCTCGGCATGTGGATTGACCTCGGTGGTGCTTATGTCGGGTCAAAAGAATATGCTGACAAATATACCGCAGCAGAAAAAATTATGACTGATTTCGCTTTGACTGTTCAGCGCGAGCAAACAAAAATTCAGCTTAATGACCAAAACGATGCCTTAAAAAAACTTGAAAGACAACAACGCAGCCTTGAAAAAGACAATCAAGGCTTGCATGACGACATCGAAAACTGGAAAAAAAGAATCATAAAAGCTGAAGCCGATATTGAAACCAATATAAAAAATCAAGAAGACACCAAACTTAAAATAGAAGCGCAAAAGAAATTGGTGGAAGAAGTTCAGAAAAAACTGAACTCAATGAATTGATTATAAAGTCATTAGGTATCAAATAAAAAGACGTTAAGATTCTACATGAGAGCCTTAACGTCTTTTTATTTAATGTTCTATTAACTTAATTTAAAAAAATTAAGCCGTTGCTTTTGGTGTGATGAAAACAACACGTCTGTCATCTTTACCTTTTTTGAAACCAACAGTACCTTCAACCGCAGCGTGTAAAGTATGGTCTTTACCCATATACACATTTTGACCTGCGTGAAATTTTGTACCGCGTTGACGAATCAAAATATTGCCTGCAATAGCGGCTTGACCGCCGAACATTTTTACGCCCAAATATTTGGCTTTACTGTCGCGTCCGTTATCCGAACTACCCGCGCCTTTCTTATGTGCCATGTCTTTTTTTCGTTATAGTTATTAAATAAAGTTAATAATTGTAATTGTCTGGTTTTAAAACTTAAACAATGACAATTAGGTCAAATTTATGCTGTAATAGTATCAATAGTGATACTTGTTAAAGCGTCGCGGTGACCATTTTTGACGCGATAGCCTTTACGGCGTTTCTTTTTGAAGACGATAACTTTGTCGCCTTTCAAATGTTCGTTTACAGTGGCTTTTACAGTTGCGCCACCTACATTCGGCATACCGATATTGACAGAACTGCCTGTGTCAATCAACAATACTTCGTCGAATGTCACACTGCTTCCTGCTTCGGTTTCTAACCGGTGGACGAAAAGCTGTTGCCCTTCAGTCACTCTTACTTGTTGACCGGCTATTTTTACGATTGCATACATGATGTTAAGGAACTTTTATTAATAAAATGTGTTAAAAAACTGAAATGAAAGTGGAAGAAAAACCCCATTCCATCAATTCAGGGCGCAAATATACACTTTCTCAACCAAATCCCATAAGGTTTTTTGAATAAAAACAAGAAATATCAAGCTATTTTGACCTATTAGACCCTTTTAAGCAAGCGTTTTTCTACCTTCGCAGCAGAACGATTAATCTAAATCTTTTTATTGATGAGCCACCGAACGATTTTAACAATTACTTTCTTGTTGACTATCAGCATTTTACGCAGTTCCCCGTATTTCTACATCAAAGTATTGACCCCCTCAGTATGGACGGCAGAATGTGCCTTACTGAACGCCCAAAAAGAACTTAGAATCTATAAAATTGAATTGCAAAAAGAGACCAACGATGCCCATTTTACACTTGATATTGAAGAACCCAAATTAATAACACTCTCCTATGCTGGTGAATCCTACGATATTTTTGTAGAACCCAACGACGATTTACAAATCATTTTTACAAATAAACAAATCGGCAAAACAATCCATTTTGAAGGGCAAGGGTCTGATAACAATACTATTTTAAGTGCATTTCAAGGACGCTTTCGTTCTAATGCCGTTTCTAATGTCCAAACTAAATTCCTCTCGCCTTCGATTGATCTGTTGACTGAAAGCCGCATTCTATTGTCTGATGCGGCTACTTTTTTATCTTTAACCAATGCCGATAAAGAGGCGGCTTTGCAATTTTTAGACAATTCAAAATCTAAAATCAATAAAAAACTCTATTCACAACTCTGGTCAGAAATCAACTACCATTACGATACGCAACTTTATGCCTATTTTTTATTAAAAAAAATGACTACTGATGAATTTCGATTGACAACGCAAAAATTTTTTCCATTCAAAGGGTTCAACTATACCGATTATGAACGGAACGAAACAAGTGTTTTTCACAATGCGTTAAAAACGTTCGTTCACTATCAAGCTCGGCAATTTCAAAACGATGATGACCCCAATAGGCTTTATGAAACGATAGAAAAAAAACTCGATGGTTACGACCGTTTTTGGTTAGAAAAAGAACTTCTCATTGAGGTTTTGGACAAAACACACAATCTAAGTTTTGGGCGGCAACACATCGAGCGTTTTCGAGAAAAGTGCATTTTTAAGGAGCTTGTAAAAGAAATAGATGATGCCTACGACAGGTATCTGGACGTCGCAGAGCGAAGTGAAGCACCTGATTTACAATTAGTTACGGTTGATGGTAAACCTATTTATTTGAAAGAGCTTCAAGGCAAAGTTGTTTATATTAATTTTTGGGCAAGTTGGTGTCAGCCCTGTATCAGCAACTTTACGAAGTATGCAGATGTCCGAAATCGCCTTTTTACTGAGGGGGTTGTTTTGTTGAATATTAGTATTGATGAACAGCCCGAACAGTTCCGAAATGCGGTGGCGCGACTCAATATAAAAGGGCTAAATGTGCAGCCGATGGATATAGAAGCGACAAAAAGGTTATATAATTTATATGCCATACCCAGCTATTTTATCGTTGACAAACAAGGCAAATTTGCGCATCTTTCAGATAAAGAAGGGCGAGATGTGATAGCAGAATTTAAAAAATTGCTTGCAGAGTGACTTGTTTTTCTAATTTTGTGTTATTCTTGTTTTTTTTTTACTTGTTACAACATGCTACCACCACTTTTTAAAATAAGAGACAAAGGTAAATACGGCTTCATGGACGTTGATGGCGAAATCATCGTCGAGCCGCAATACCAAGACATTGAGGATTTTCACAACGACTTTGCACGGGTGAGAATCTTTGACCGAGTAATGTTAATGGACAATTACGGTCGTCTATTGATGAAAAGAATATTCAACTATGTCGGTCTGATGGAGGAAGGCTTGGCGCGCGTTCAATTGGTCAATCAATGGGGTTATATTGACAGCCGCTGTAATTTAGTGATTGACGTTCAATTTGAAGGCGCAGGCGATTTTCATGGCGGCATGGCTAAGGCGCGTTATGGGGGTCATTGGGGATTCATCAATCGAGAAGGCGAATTTGTCATAAAACCGCAATTTGAAGATGCAGAAAAATTCA
>JANMJN010000069.1:0-3185 GCA_031371355.1 Saprospiraceae bacterium | reverse complement strand
TTTAATGCGTTGATAATCAACAGGTTGGTTGGGTTTTGCTTCAATAAGTATGACATATTTTTCTTGATTGTCTTCATTGAAACTGTAAGCCAATGGGCTTCCTGAATAAATAATAGGGCAGGGTAGTGTGTCGATGACTTGCTGCCTATGCAAATGACCGAGCGCTACATATTGTAATTGAAGCGGAAAACAATTGGTATAAATAGCGCCCGCTCCACCGACGTTGATTGACCTTTCGTCATCTGGTTCTTCGGGCGAAATGCCATTTTCTTTCATCACAAAAAGATGCGCCACGCCGATATTGACCCCCTCAGTATCTGCATACTTTTGAGCCAAATCGTACCATTGTTCTGTCAAAATTTGGCGCATATTTTCGTCTGGATTGTCAACATTCAGGTATTGTTTCAATCGGAATTCATTGGCATAAGGTGTCAAAAAAAGGCGCAAAGGATAGGCGTAATTTGGCAATTTTAACTCAACAAAACCCCTATCACTGTTAGTCAAAGCCAGCCCTGTTGGTAAATTGAAAGGTTGGACATGGGTATTCGGAAAACCACTGAAAACGATACCACATTCTCGTGCCAACATCTCAGGAGCTTCAATCCGTTCAGGTGAATCATGGTTGCCAGCAATCGCGACAACAGGACGTAAGCCGTTATTAGACAAACGTTTACATGTTTTAAAAAATAATTCACTGCTCTCATTGGGTGGATTAAATACATCGAAAAGGTCTCCTGCGATGATGACGACATCAGGGTTTTCGCGGTCTGCAATTTCGCAAATTTCGGCTAAAACAAGCACTTGTTCATCATGCCGACTGAAATTTTCGAGGCGTTTGCCTAGATGCCAATCGGCGGTGTGGAGTATTTTCATTTCAAATAATATCTAAATTTGACTTTGACAGATTAGAGCCAAATTTAGATTTAATACTTGAAAACAATACTTTGAAGTCTTGAAATTTTATTTTTTAATTCAATCCAATTTTTGAAGCACCTAATACCTGACCTGATTTTTTATCTTGTAAAAAAGTGATAAGTGTACAGTTAGAAATCTGCCAATTTTTAGAAAAATTGACTTCATGCACCCCCTCCCGATTGTCTCGGGATGTACCATCAGTATTTTTAACTTCAACAGTCTGAAAATTACGTACAACATTTTCATGTTTCAAAATACGCCCTTCATTTTCGCCACGCATGACTTTTGTTGAAAAACCAGATTCTACAACTGCGAAATTCAAAACGGCGTTAATAAAATCACCTGACAATTTGAATTTGATAGCTATTTTATTGTCTTTCAATGTTTTAGATAATTCTATTTGGGCATGGGCGGGTGTTGCTAAAGCCTTTTTGATGGCATTTTCAGCTTGCGATTTTCGAGAACCGACAAATTCCTCTTTGCCATTGACAACGAGTTGCGGCGTATAAACACCCTCTTTTTGAAAACGAGTACTGTAAGCATATTGACGTTCATCAAAAATCTTTTGACTGAATGAATCTTTCCAACCCAAACGATTCCAATAAGTCACATGAAAAGCCATCGCGAAGACATTTTCTTGATGGACGACACCCCTCAGTATATCGTCGGCGGGTGGGCAACTTGAACATCCTTCGGAGGTGTAAAGCTCTAAAACCGCCACACCATTTATCGGATTTAGGTTCATTTGACTTAAATTATTGGACGATTGAAAAGGTTGATTCGTCGTTTTTCTACCAACAAAAAAGGATAAAAAGCCACCAGAGACAAAGAGTAAGAGAACTATTTTGAACAGAAACGTCTTCATTGTACTGAGTTTTAATTGTGAAATTTTTATCAAAATTGATCATCTGAACTCACGAATTTATCACATTGTAGGTCAAAGAATCACTTTTGCAAAGTTTTTATCTAAATTTGTTCGATTATGAAGTTTAAATGACCCCTTCATCTAAAAGGAGTCCTTCGGAGAAGGGAATCCTTTGGATTAGTATTAACATGACAAATTGATTAACAACTATTAAAAAAAATTAAAAATTAAGAAGTTATTATGAAAAACTCAACAATGTTGCTTATCGGTCTTGCCGTAGTTTTATTCCTTTATGGCGGTTGTAAATTCAACGGAATGGTACAAACCGACGAAGTTGTCAAACAAAAATGGGGCAATGTTCAAAGTGATTATCAACGTCGCGCTGACCTAATACCTAACATCGTAGAGGCAGTAAAAGGAGAAGCTAATTTTGAGAAAAGCGTTCTTGAAGGTGTCATTAATGCTCGTGCGAGTGCAACACAAATGAAAGTGGATGCTTCAAACTTGACACCTGAAAAAATTCAGGAATTTCAAGCAAATCAAGGTCAGTTGACAACTGCGCTCGGTCGTTTTTTGAGTATTGCAGAGTCATATCCTAACTTAAAGACGAATGCTGCTTTTGGCGAGTTGCGTGCGCAATTAGAAGGCACTGAAAATCGCATTAAAGTTGCTCGTAATGAGTATAACGCTGCGGTTAAAGAATATAACGTGAGCGTGCGGACTTTTCCAAGCAATATTTTTGCTGGCATGTTTGGTTTCAAGGAAAAAGGTGCGTTTGAATCAGATAAAGGCGCGGAAAAAGCACCTAGTTTGAAAGGTGCATTTGATACTAAACCACAACAATAACTATGAATGATAAATGATGAATGATGAGTGAATTTCATCATTCATCATTTATTATTTATCATTCATCATAAACAAATGTTTTGGACAAAAAAGAAGAAATTCTTCAATAAAGAAGAAGAACAGCGCATTACGGCAGCAATTCGAACGGCTGAAACAGCCAGTTCGGGTGAGATACGTGTTTATGTAGAATCTGAATGTGCCGATAGTGTCGAAAAGCGAACGGTTGAGATATTCAAAAAGCTGAAAATGTATTTGACGCACGAACGCAATGGCGTGCTGATTTATATAGCGATAGAAAGCCGTAAATTTGCGATTTTCGGAGATGAAGGCATTCATAAAAAAATGGGTTTTAGCTTTTGGACAACTGAAGCCGCAACATTAAAAACTTTTTTAGCAGATGAACGCATTGCTGACGGTGTTTGCAAAGTGGCTTTGGATATTGGTGAGGCGTTGAAAGTGCATTTTCCATATCAATCAGATGATAAAAATGAATTGCCCGACAAGCCTGTTTATGGGAAATGATGAAATATTTTTGACCACAGATGACACTGATGTGTGG
>JANMJN010000064.1:0-3224 GCA_031371355.1 Saprospiraceae bacterium | reverse complement strand
ATCCATTATCAACTATCCATTATCCATTAAATTTCATGTCTTATAAAATCAAAGAAATATTTTACACTTTACAAGGTGAAGGCGGACAAGCGGGGCGTGCTGCCGTTTTTTGCCGTTTCACGGGTTGCAACCTTTGGACGGGTCGTGAAAAAGACAGAGCCAAGGCGATTTGTCCATTTTGTGATACAGATTTTGTTGGTACAAATGGATTGAACGGTGGGCGATATAAAACGGCAGCAGATGTTGTGGCAAAGGTTAGCGAAGTATGGGGAGACATCTCCGTAGGTAAGCCTTATGTGGTTTGTACAGGCGGCGAACCAGCTTTACAGCTTGACCAAGCCCTCGTCGCAGCTTTCCACGAAGCGGGTTTTGAAGTAGCGATTGAAACAAATGGCACTTTACCGCTTGCAAAAGGCATTGATTGGGTCTGTGTTAGTCCAAAAGCGGGTGCAGAACTCAATATACTGAGGGGGTCGGAATTGAAATTGGTTTTTCCTCAAGTGGGCGCAGAGCCGGAATTATTCGCGCATCTCGATTTCGATTATTACTATCTGCAACCAATGGATGGACCATTTCAAGCGATTAATACACAATTAGCCTTAGATTTTTGTTTAAAAAACCCACAATGGCGGTTGAGTTTGCAGACGCATAAGATATTGAGTATCCCATAACTTAAGTACAACAATAAGAGATTTTAAGATGTAATACTTTTACAAGTCATTGATAGTCATAATTTTAGAATTTGTCAAACATTTTAAAGAAGACTTTGTTAACTTTGCGGAACGTAAAAATTTAATTGTCATTTTAAATCAATCGCAACGTGGCAGCACTCACAACTAAGACAACAGATGGCATTACAGTAAGCGTCGAAACGTTTTATCAATACGATTATAGCCGTCCGATAGAACATAAATACATCTTTGCATACCGCATCTCTATCAAAAACAACAGCGATTTCACTGTTCAACTCATGACCCGCCATTGGTATGTCTATGATTCTAACGGTATTATGCGCGAAGTGGAGGGCGAGGGAGTCATCGGTTTGTTGCCTATTTTAGCACCCAATGAGTCACATCAATATATTTCATGGTCGCATTTATTTACGGATATGGGCAAAATGCACGGCTATTATACGTTTGTTAGGCAGATTGACGGCGAGTCATTTCAAGTGGTGATTCCTGAATTTCATCTGGTTGCACCTTATAAATTGAATTGACGTTCAATAGAAATATGGTTTTTGCGTTTAGAAACCATTATTTCACATTCTTATTCATTTCTTTCCTTTTTTATGAAAAATAACATTTTTGTCGCCCTTTTTCTGGCGTTTGCTTTCTTATTGACCGCTTGCGGAAAAGAAAAAATCATTTTTGAAAAAGAGTATCCTATCCCAAACAGTGCGTGGACTTACGCCGATACACTCAACTTCGCTTTCGATATTGCTGACACTATGGCTCTTTATGACATTGTGGTGCATATAAAGCATCGGTCGGACTATGGTTTTCAGAATCTTTACACCCAAATTTCCACAAAATTCCCAACAGGCGACAGAAGAAGTCAGACCTTGAATTTCGACCTTGCCGACAATACAGGTAAATGGCTGGGCAAAAAAAGCGGTGATAATCGTGATTTTGAAGTCAAAATTCAAGAAAATGCTTTTTTCAATCAAACAGGTCAACACGTTATTACGCTTGAACAAATGATGCGGGTATCTTCCCTTCCCGGCATCGAACGTATTGATTTACAAGTGATTGACAAAGGTGAAAAGAGAAAATTAGGAGAAGAAAAACAAGGGAAATCAAAGAAAAAATGATCCCCCTCAGTAATTCACTCAATCATAAAAATATTTCAATCAGTATAAATCATTGATTATTATGAGTTTAGAAGAAAAAATTCAAAAAGACCTTATTACGGCGATGAAAGCCAAAGACGAAAAGGCTTTGCGTGCTGTGCGCGCCATCAAATCGGCAATTTTATTATTCAAAACGAGTGGCACAAATGCCGAATTGGATGAAGATGCCGAAATAAAAATGTTGCAAAAAATGGTCAAACAGCGCAAAGAGTCGTTGTCTATTTTTGAACAACAAGGACGTGAAGCTTTGGCACAAACAGAACGTGAAGAAATCGAAGTGATTGAACAATATTTGCCACAGCAATTAAGTGAAGATGAAATCGAAGCGACGATTAAAAATATCATTTCTGAAACAGGTGCTTCGAGCATGAAAGACATGGGTAAAGTCATGGGTGCTGCCAATAAAGCCTTCGCAGGTCAGGCAGAAGGGGCGGTTATTTCAGCGATTGTTAAACGTTTGTTGGCTTAACAGCCTGTTTTTGAAAATAAACAACCAATTTCCTTATTGCGCCATAATTCTCAAAAGCATAACTTCGTCATTGCGAGGAACGAAGCAATCTTTTTATATATGCAGAATCTTTTTCATTGTCTGCTACATGCTAAGAGATTGCTTCGTACCTCGCAATGACGAAGTTGTTTTTTATTTGAGAAGAAACTGTTAAAACTTACAAACATTAAATTCATTTTCAATCTGTGATTAAAGAAGAAAAAATAATTTTCAACGTCGAAGACATTGATTTTGAACTCGAAAATACTGAGGGGGTCATTTCGTGGATTGAAAAAGTGGTTGCTTTAGAAAAAAAGCGCATCGGCGGCATCAGCTATATTTTTTGTAGTGACGACTACCTCCACAAACTCAATCTGGAGTACCTCGAACACGATACATTGACCGATATTCTGACGTTCCCCTACAATCGCAGTCCGCTTGAAGGCGATATTTTCATCAGTATTGACCGCGTGAAAGACAATGCCAATGACTTAAATATATCCTTTGAAACGGAACTGCACCGCGTCATTATTCATGGCGTTTTACACCTCTGCGGCTACCTCGATGAAACAGATGAACAGGAAGCCTTGATGCGTCAAAAAGAAGATGAAGCCTTATTGTTATTGGAAAATTGAAATTTTGATATACTTTTGTATTTTTGACCAATCAGTGGTCAAACCAAATCTAAAAAATCATAAAAAATATGCTTTACGACCATATTCAAGAAGCTGTCGATTATATCCGACTTTACTCCGATTTCTCCCCTAAATACGGCATCGTACTGGGCACAGGCTTAGGCAATTTGACCGATGATATGTTGATAGCTTGCGAAATGGAGTATCGTGATATACCTCATTTCCCCATTTCGACCGTTCAAAGTCATAAAGG
>JANMJN010000592.1:0-4501 GCA_031371355.1 Saprospiraceae bacterium | reverse complement strand
TTTTTTTGCGATGCTTGAAGAGCAGACCTACAAAATTCAGAACCGCGTCATGCTCGCTCGCTATCGCGGACGGACGGTTTGCCCGACTTGCGAAGGCAAACGTATCAGACCCGAAGCGCAATACGTCAAAATCAATGGTACAGGCATCGCCGAACTGACTGAAACGCCCATTGATGAACTCCTTGAATTTTTTCAAAAACTCGACATTTCAGAAAATGACCGACAAATAGGGCGGCGTTTATTGCTCGAAATCGAAAACCGCTTGCAATTTATGATGAATGTCGGTTTGAGTTATTTGACATTGAGCCGCATAAGCTCAACTTTAAGTGGAGGCGAAACACAGCGTATCAACTTGACCCGTACTTTGGGCAGCAATTTGACGAGTTCGATGTATATTTTGGACGAACCAAGCGTGGGTTTGCATCCAAGAGATACGGCTCGTTTGGTGACTGTTTTGAAAAATTTAAGAGATTTGGGCAATACGGTCGTCGTTGTTGAACATGAAGAAGAAATCATCAAAAACGCTGATTTCCTTGTAGATATGGGTCCGCAAGCGGGTATTCATGGTGGTCATGTCGTTTTTGCAGGTAATTATGAAGACATTTATACAGAAGCTACGGAGAGCTTGACGACAAAATACATGAACGGTACGATGTCTATTCCAACGCCTACGATTCGACGTCGTTCAACGCATTGGATTGAAATAACAGGGTGTAAACAGCACAATTTGAAGAATATTTCAGTCAAAATGCCTTTGAATACGCTCATTGTCGTGTCGGGTGTTTCGGGTTCGGGCAAAACGACATTGGTAAAACAGATTTTACACCCCGCTTTACAACGTGCAGTTGACCCCTCTATGGCAGTTGTCCCAGGGTATTTTGATGAATTAAAAGGTGATGTAAAAAAAGTAACAGTCGTTGAAATGATAAACCAATCGCCCATAGGCAAATCCTCACGTTCCAATCCAGTGACCTATGTGAAGGCTTATGATGAAATTCGTGATTTGTTTTCCAAACAACAATTATCAAAAATCAGAGGTTACAAACCGGGCATATTTTCATTCAATACTGAGGGGGGGCGTTGCGAAACTTGTAAAGGAGAAGGAGAAATTGTTGTCGAAATGCAATTCCTCGCCGATGTCCACCTCGAATGTGAAGAATGCAATGGCAAACGTTTCAAAGGAGAAACACTTGATGTGACTTACAACGGAAAAAATATTTATGAAGTCCTGCAAATGAGCATCGAAGAAGCCTTAGATTTTTTCAAAAAAGAAAAAGGAATTGTTCAAAAAATAAAACCTTTGTTTGATGTCGGTTTAGGCTATGTGCAGTTGGGTCAATCAAGTTCGACGCTTTCGGGTGGTGAAGCGCAACGGGTTAAATTGGCTTCTTTCCTAGGAAAAGAAAACTCAAAAGACCATATTTTCTTTATTTTTGATGAACCAACGACTGGTTTGCATTTTCACGACATTCGTAAATTACTTGATGCTTTGAATGCTTTGGTTGAAAAAGGACACACTGTGTTAGTAGTTGAACACAATATGGAAGTCATAAAGTCAGCCGATTGGGTCATAGACCTCGGTGCTGAAGGTGGTAAAAACGGTGGTCATTTGGTCTATCAAGGCACGCCAGAAGGATTGGCGGATACTGAGGGGTCGTTTACGGGACATTTTTTGAAGGAGAAATTGGGTTAAGAATTGACTTGTTAGAAAGTTTAAGCCGTGTTTATCTCTTGTATTCAAATAAAAAACCTTATTTTTGAACCATAATTGATAGCTATGAACGCTAAAGTGTTAAAATATGCAGAGCATCTTGATAAAATTCCCAATTGCCCGCCAAGTATATATGTAGAATTAGAAACAAATACTTTTCGGTGGGTCTTTCAAGATAAGCTTCAAGATAGTTTTACACCGTTAAATCTGGTTAAAGAACCTCCTCAAAGAATGTTGGACGATACCGATTTGTTGTGTAAAGGTTTTGGGCTATCATTTTTTGATACTTTTGAGAATAGTGAAAAACGTTACAAAGCACTTTATAAACGCAAACGAGGTTTAAGTCATAACGCATTTATAGCCGAAAAAGGTGATGCTATTTCCGAATTATCTATGAATGGAACGGAAGGAAATTTTGGTGATTGGAATGAAATGAATGGTCACTTTACTTTTCACGAATTTGAAACAACTGATTTAACAAAAAACGTCCTCAAAATCGAGGACATATTTGATAACAATGGAAACTTTAAAAGGTAATTTATTCACACATCAAGAATTTCAAGATTTACTAATCCGCGTAGTTGATTTAGTAAACATTGATGGACCCTTGTTGACTTTATATTTGCATGCAAATAAGCATTTATATTTGTTTGATTGGGTAGATAGAAATGATACATCAAATCGTTGGTTGATATATCGTACAACACCTTTGTTATTGAATCAATTTGTTAAAGGAGAAATATCACAGCTTGACCTCTTGATGGGCGGCGAATCAGCCGTTTTAAAAGTGGATATAGACAAAGACTTGAATTGGAATAGTTGTCAAATAATTGAAAAAAAGGATTTACCGAATCGCTATTTACCCGTAAAAGATTTTCTTTTTGAAAAAGAGTATTGCTCAAATTATCAAAAACTTTGGGTTTTTATTAATTCAGAAAATCCACAGCCACCTTCGGGTGGCTTTTTTTATAAATTTAAAGCCTCGATTGGGTGTGGTGGCGCAATTGGGTAATGGATTTTTTCATACTGTTCAATTAGTACACCCAAAAGTTCTAACTCATTTAACTCAACAGATTCTTCTGTTAAATCAAGTTGCATCAGGTCATAAGCTCTTTCAAGTGCTATTTCATACTGCTCTTCTGTATTGATTAATTCGTATATATTTTACATCTTTGATTTTTATTTTATCATACAAAAATGTGAAATTTCTAATTTAAGCGCAACATGAATAATAAAACAATTTAAAAACATCCAAAAATGTACGTTCCAAAAATAAACCGCATCGAAAACCAAGCAGAAATCTTTGATTTCATCAAAAAAAATGGTTTTGCAACGCTGATCAGCGTCGATACTGAGGGGATGCCTTTTGCGACGCACACACCCATCATGCTTGAAAAAACGTCAAATGATGAGCCCATACTGAGGGGGCATGTGTCGCGTGCCAACCCTCATGAAAAGTTGCTGTTGGAAAGCCCACAAGCATTGGTGATCTTTCACGGTGCACATGCGTATATTTCTTCTTCATGGTACACCCATGAAAATGTTTCGACATGGAATTACAGCGCTGTTCATGTCCGTGGAAAAATCAAAATATTGACCGATAGCGAGTTATGGGATTCGGTTAGTCATTTGACAGCCAAATATGAGGCTTCAGTCGAAAACCCTAAATTAATGGAACACATGTCAGCTGATTTTTTGAAAAGAGAAATAAAAGGCATTGTCGGTTTTGAAATGACTTTAGACGATATTCAAGGAAAAGCCAAGCTGTCACAAAACAGAAAAGATGTTGATTATCAACAAGTTGTAGATGCATTGGAAAAAACGAGTGATGGACAAGCGCATGAAGTGGCGCGACAAATGCGCGAGAAACGTCCTTTATAAAAAAAGAAAACTCCGACTCGGGAAGACGTCGGAGTTTTTGTAAAATTATTGGTTGAAACTATTTCGATGGTTAAGCCGGTAACAACTGTATAAGATTAGCGAAATCGTCAGTAGATCGCGGCAAATCGGAATCTGGAACGGTGGCTTCTAAGCGCAAAGTGCACAGCCTGTTGTCTTTGAGGAGCATTTCAATCGTAATTTGACCGAAACCACCCACTAAATTATCGGCATAGCACCCTTTGGCATTGTATGCGCAAAGTACGTGTCGGTGAATCGTCTCCACCCAATAATCACCTCGTTGAAATGTTGTCGTATCTGAAGATACGGCTTGATAGTCCAATGCGATGAGTCTTTCTTTCAAAAAATCAAATAAGTATTTGATGTGTACATCAGGAAAGCGCGTAAGAGCAGGGTGCATACGAAAACCTCGTGCAGAAGAAGTACCATAAAAATCAATACCATCGTGTGTTTTTGTCGGAGACGACAAATGTTTTTGGCATTCATCCTGCAAATAAAGCAGTATTGTTGAAAGTTTTGAGGTCTCTTTCCAGTTGTCGTAGTCTCTCGTTTCTTTCTCTGTTCGTTCTAGGGATTTCCGCATAAGCGGCTTGCTCGTTTCAGCAAGTTCAGGCTTACTCAATATAGTCGCCTGAAAATGTGTAAAGATGTTAGCCATGAGCCTTAAATTTGATTGCTTTCGCAGCAGTTAAATAATTTTAGTTCAAGATATGTTCGGTAATAAATATGGATTATTCAAAAAATATGTTCGTGGTATTATTTCACAAAAAATAGCTGTGAATACTAAATAAGATTTGGCTAAGGCTTCGTTCGTGGTTTATAGTTCTGCTTGAATTCAGTTTTGTTTCTACTGCTCAATTAAATTGATACATCAAAGAAAAGAACAAATTA
>JANMJN010000022.1:0-2901 GCA_031371355.1 Saprospiraceae bacterium | reverse complement strand
TCTCGGTTTTAAAAGGTAAAGGAATGATAAATGCCGAGCCGCCCCCTCAGTATAAACAAGCAATATACTTGATGATGGTCTATTCTCTTTGATAAAAAGCGGCTTTCTGTCTTTGGGTGGGTTGTTTTGTGTCCCTGTTTTGCACTTTGGTATCCCTATTTTATACGCCCTATTTTTGCCTATCCGCTCAATGCGTATGTGCTTTGGTTTTCAAAATACCACCCGTTGCTTCTTTGATGCTCTGCACATACATAAAGGCTTTGGGATCAATTGCCATCACCGCATCTTCGATTTGTTTGATTTCAAGACGCGTAACGATGGTAAAAATGATTTCACAATCCGTTCTGATGTCAAAACTATTGGGTAAAAAGCCTCTTTCGCCTTTAAAAACGGTGATGCCTTTGCCTAATTCATTGACCAAATAGTTTTTGATTTCTTCTTGTTCCGTCGAAATGATATTGAGTGCCGTAAACTCTTCGATACCATCCACCACATAATCGGTTGCCCGAGTAGCCGCAAAGTAGGTGATGATGGAATACATCGCTGTTTCGACACCAAACTGAAAAGCGGCTATCGAAAAGATGATGGTATTGAACAGCATAATGATTTCGCTGTTAGAAAAGCCTGTTCGCCGTTTTGTAAACACCGCAATAACTTCCGCACCGTCTATCACACCGCCGCCGCGAATGACCAAGCCAACCCCTGTGCCAATCAAGATGCCGCCAAACACAGCAATTAATAAAGGAACATGAGTAACTGGTTGAAAATCAATGAAAAGCAAGCCCAAAGACAGAAAGACGACCGCAATGGTGGTTTGAACAGCAAAGGTTTTTCCAATCCGATGGTAGCCGAGAAAGACAAAGATGGCATTTAAAACAATGACCAGAAAGCTGATATTGATGTGAAAAATCTCATGGATTAAAATGGAAATGCCTGTGATGCCTCCGTCCATAAATTTGTTGGGAATCATAAAACCCTTCATTGCCAAGACTGCTAAGCCTGTGCCTAAGATGAGATGGAGTTGGTTTTTGACATTAAAGACACTTTTCCAATCAACGGAATCACTCTTGTATTTTTTTGACATATCAAGTTCTCATTTTGTATTAACTTGTGAATTAATAAAGTTGGTTGTATGCATTTACTTAAAGCGTCTCCGCACCATTTTGATAAACCATTTTGCGTGTTTTTGGCGTTCCGGATTAGCGACCCAGTGATAGCGTTTGGCAAAGTCAACGAGGTAGCCTTTTGCTGAATCGAAGCTGCTGGCATTGTTCAAATCTTTCAGAATTTCATCAAAAACAGCCTTATTATTAGCAAAAAGTTCATTTTGCATCAATAAACGGTCATTTAAGCCAAAGGCTTTAGAGAGGTCATTGATGGCAGTATTAGACAATTTATCCGAAAGTTCATTGCTCGAAGATTCTTCAAAAAGAGCTTCAATTTCAGTAGAATTTGCGCTTGTATCACTGCGTGGTGTTGAAACAACAGCTGTCGGTGGCATTTGATAACTCACAGGTTCTGCTGCTGGCGGCGGCGGCGCAACAGGTTTAGGCGGTTCGACAGGGCGTGGTTGTGGTTGTTCGACTCGTGGTCGCTCGACAACGGGCGGTGGTGGTGTTTCGACAACAATAGGTCTCGTATCAACGGGTGGCGGTGGTTTGTATGCTGCCGTCGAGCGATTATCATTACTTGTAGATACTGAGGGGGTCGAGTCGAGGAAGTTTTCGTAAAGTGAACGAATATAGCCCAGCATCAAATCGCGCTCAATCGCAGAAATGTTTTTTTCGTCAGCACTCATACTTTTGTAGAGCGCAATGATTTTTTCAAGTTGGGTTTTGGCTTGTGAAAGATTCATAATGAATGATGGAATATGAATGATGAATTATAAATGTTAAGCACAGTGAAATTTTGGTTCTGCCTTTTTAGGGTTTGAAAATTTCTTTAAAATGCTTGTTTGTTAAAAAACGTCCAAATTTAATCTTTCCTTTACTTTTGCAAGCTAATTTTTTGAAAATATCTCAATCTTCTTGTTTTTACTTGAATCATCAATCATCAATCGACAATAATCAATTAAATTTATGTTTCTCGAACCACATTTTAAAGGACAGCGCAGTGGCTGGATTGAAGTCGTCTGCGGCTCTATGTTTTCAGGTAAAACGGAAGAGTTGATTCGCCGTTTGCGCCGCGCAAAATTTGCCAATCAAAGGGTTGAAGTATTTAAACCGACTATTGATACCCGTTATGATGAAACCAAAGTCGTTTCGCACGATGCCTCAGCGATATTGGCAAGACCTGTCGAAAATGCAGCTAAAATACTGGAATATACTGAGGGGGAGGATATCAATGTCATCGGCATTGACGAAGCGCAGTTTTTTGATATGGCTTTGACAGAGGTGTGCGAAAAACTCGCTCTGCGTGGCATACGCGTCATTGTTGCGGGTCTCGATATGGACTATCGCGGGGTACCGTTTGGACCCGTACCGAATCTTTTAGCCGTTGCCGAATACATTACAAAAGTTCATGCTATTTGTCCGCATTGTGGCAGTTTAGCAACGCATACCTATCGAAAAGTTAAAGGCACTCAACAAGTGCTGCTTGGCGAAAAAGAAGCGTATGAGCCACGTTGTCGCTCTTGTTATGCGATGGGTAATATTTTGGATTTGAAATAATTTTTTATAGAAAACACGTATCAAAACAACCACTATTATTAACATGACGGAACGTAAAAATAAGAATTTCATTTTGTAAATAGCTAATAATCAATTCATTACTGTTTGAAATCTTAAATTTGATATGTTCTTAAACCACAACTTACACATGAAAAAAGGACACTTGCCCGTCATTTGGCTGGCTACTTTTTTATTCAATTTCTCGATTTACACCTCTATTTTTGCTCAAAAC
>JANMJN010001273.1:0-1874 GCA_031371355.1 Saprospiraceae bacterium | reverse complement strand
AGTCGTTATACCAATTCAATTATCAAATCATCCTGCTCCACCAAAGTCTTTTCAAGTAAGTGAATTTTCACCACTTTACCCGCCATCGGGGAGGTGATGGTTGACTCCATTTTCATGGCTTCGATAATGAAAAGCGGTGCGCCAATGTCGAATTTCGTTGCCACTTTTTTATGGGCGGCAATTTTCGTTTCGACTTTTTTATCTTTAACCGTAATGGAACGCGTTTGACCATTCAATAAGAAAAACACGGTGCGTTCACCCGCTTCGTTCGGTTCACTCACGTTTAGAAACTTGATGAGAATAGACTTTCCTTTGTCAATTTCAATCAAAATCTCTTCGTTGTGCTTCAATCCGTAGAAAAACGCCGGCGTTGGAATGTTTCTAACCGCCCCAAATTCCTCAAAATGCTTGTTGTAGTCTTCAAAAACTTTTGGATACAACTGCCAGCTTATGAAATCGAGGTCATGTACATATTCGCCAAATTTATTTTTGAAAAAGGCCCCTTCTGTTTCAAAATCAATCGGTGGTAAATATTCATTCGGCTGCTTGTCGTTCGGTTTTTCACCTTTCAGAATCACGTTTTGAATATCCGCAGGAAAGCCGCCTGGATTCAATCCCAAATCACCACGCATCATTTCTTTGACCGATTCTGGAAATGCCAAATTAGCCCCCCTCAGTAAAACATCGTCTTTTGTCAAATTATTAGCCGTCATAAACAAAGCCATATCACCGACGACTTTCGACGAAGGCGTTACTTTCACGATGTCGCCAAACATGTCATTAACGATGTGATAGTTCTGTTTAACCGTTTCAAACTTGGCTTCCAAACCCAATGACCGCGCTTGTGGACGCAAGTTGGAGTATTGTCCGCCCGGAATTTCATGGTCATACACCTCGGCTGTACCCGCTTTCAGTTCTGATTCGAAAGGATAATAATACTCACGAATGTCTTCCCAAACGTTTGAAAACTTATTCAAAAGGTGCAAATCCATTTTATTTTCACGTTCATGCCCTTGCATCATCGCTACAATCGAGTTGAAATTAGGTTGAGACGTTAAACCCGACATTGAAGCCATTGCCACGTCAATCACGTCCACACCTGCTTCAATGGCTTTTAAATAAGTTGATGATTGAATCGAAGCCGTATCGTGCGTATGCAAGTGAATGGGAATCGAAATGTGTTTTTTCAATTCAGAAACCAATTTTTCGGCAGCAAAAGGCTTCAACAAACCCGCCATATCCTTGATGCCCAAAATATGCGCCCCTTCGCCTTCCAACTGCTTCGCCATTTCAATATAATAATTCAAATCGAACTTCGGACGGTTCGGATTTGTAAAATCACTCGTGTAGCAAATACACGCTTCGGCGATGCTGCCCGTGCGTTCACGAACCGTTTTGATAGAGGTGCGCATCGAATCTATATTGTTGAACGAGTCGAAAATGCGGAAAACATCAATGCCTTTAGCGGCAGCGTCCTCAATAAATTTCACAATCAGATTATCGGGATACGCCTTGTAACCCACACCGTTTGAGCCACGTAACAACATTTGAAACAAGACATTGGGCATCAGACCCCTCAGTAATTCAAGCCTTTTCCAAGGACATTCTTTCAAAAAGTGCAAAGCCACGTCGAAAGTTGCCCCACCCCACATTTCAATCGAAAAGAGTTTATCCCCAAAATGTTGTGCATAACTCTCTGCCAATTGTTCCATGTCATACGTCCTGACCCTTGTTGCCAAGAGAGATTGGTGGGCATCTCTGAACGTTGTATCGGTGTAGTGAATTTGTTTTTCAGCCGTCAGCCATTTGGCAAAACCTTCTGCACCGAGCTCCTGTAAGCGGTCACGCGTGCCTTTTGGCATCGGTTTCGTCTC
>JANMJN010001234.1:0-1503 GCA_031371355.1 Saprospiraceae bacterium | reverse complement strand
TTTTGAGGGTAAAATCCTCTTTGTCGAATTTTGCGGACAAGATTTCAGGATACATCAACATGCCTTTGTAAGCATCTACCACAAAAAAAAGTGTGGCATCAGTGTCGTCACTGATTGACTTTGCCCCATCGGTGATTTTGGTAAAATCGCTGAAATAATCAGCAATGGCTAAGCCTGTTTCAGCCATTTTAGCAAAGACGAGTGTCTCTTTAGGATTCGGTGCAGCGTTAGTGCTGATAATGTCGGCAATAACCGACGCTCTTTCTCTTGATGCCATGTCCTATGGTGTTTTAAGAGTTAGAAAAAATGGGATATAAAATGGATGTTTCTTGTCTAAGTTGTTGTTGCGTTGGACGTTTTATCTTTATGATAAAACAAATATAATAAAACAACATTGTAAAATGCAAATACTTTAATTGTTTATTTTTATAATTTGGTGTTTTTTTGATATTATAATTTTTACCGCCTCGATGCTTTGGCTTCGTCAAGTCACGCAAAGCGTGGTGGCGCAATAGGCTGTGAAACCTGTTTTTACTGAGGGGGTATCCAGATAAATCTTTGATGTTGGATGTTGGATTGTTTTGAGATGGTTAGACTTATATTCAGTGGCGTATTCACCATTTTTACTTGAAAAAATAAAAAGCCCATTTGACAATCTGTGTTTAAGAAAAGAAGGGTAGTTTTGTTGTGCTTTTTGTATTGTTTTACCAAAAAATACGATAAAACTTTCATAAATTAAGGAGTCATGAGCAATGTAACGACCACCAATCGTAACCCGACAGACTGAAAGAAATTGATGAATAAAAACGACATCATACAGACACAAATTGAACCACTTCTGGACTACTTTCAGAAAGTAATGCCTTTAAAAAATGAGGAAAAACAATTAGCAGCGGAATTGTTTAAGCCACGACTTTACAGAAAACGGCAGTATGTTTTGCAAGAGGGCGATGTTTGCAATCAATGTAATTTTATCGTTCGTGGTTGCTTACGTATGTATAAAGTGGACAATAGCGGCAATACCCACATCATTCAGTTTGCATCAGAGAATTGGTGGATAATGGATCTTGGCAGTTTTCACAGCAGAACACCGTCCGAATTAAACATAGATGCTTTAGAAGACACAATAGTTTTGCAAATTAGTTACGATAACTTACTCTCTCTTTATACCCAAGCACCAAAATTTGACCGCATATTCAGGGTATTGATAGAAAACGGCTTTATTCACTTGCAGGAAAGATTGCTTCAGAACATCAGTTCCACTGCTGAAGAACGTTATCAATCATTTTTGGAACTTTACCCACACTTAAATAACCGCCTTTCACAAGTGCAGATAGCATCCTTCTTAGGTATAACACCGGAGTTCTTAAGCCGGTTACGCAACACTAGAAGCAAATCCCCAAAATCTTAAACTACATCAAGACTATTTCTTAAACTAGGTCATTGGGGCACCCCCATCTAATGAGTGAGTTTTGCATTACAAATTAATCATGTAATCAAAAA
>JANMJN010001232.1:0-8356 GCA_031371355.1 Saprospiraceae bacterium | reverse complement strand
TTTTTGATTCATTTTTGATGATACAAAGGTAAGTGTGCTTTCGACAATAATTTTTAGAAGCCGACAACTAAGGCGATTGTGGCGATGAAAAGGGCAAGTTGGCGGTTTATAATATCACTTCGATGGGTTCAAAACCTTCATCAACCCCTCCAAATGGGCATCGCTAACAGGCACATGATTTTCACCAATCGTAATACTTTGGCTGCGAATAGATTCGATTTTGTCAAGGTTAACAATGAACGATTTATGGACGCGCATAAATTTTTTTGTGGGCAATTTTTCTTCTATCGCTTTCAAGGTGCTTTTGGTTAAAATGGGCTTTTTAGCTGTTGTTAAAAAGATTTTGACATAATCTTTCATGCTTTCTACGTGTGAAATGTCCTTAATGGGGATTTTTACAAGGGAATATTCGACATTTACAAAGAAATAGTCGGGCGTACTTTCTTCTTCTTTGGTTGCAATAGATTCTGTCATTGCGAGGGACGAAGCAACTGATGGGGGGGCAGAGATTGCTAAAAGCTTCTGCTTTTCTTCCAAAGCCTTATAAGCAGCTTTGGTAAAACGCTCCATACTGACGGGTTTCATCAAGTAGTCCACCACATCTAAATCATAACTTTCGACAGCATAATTGGCATAAGCTGTAACGAAAATGACCAACGGCTTTTCACGAAGGCTTTGCAAAAACTTCGTACCCAACATGCCAGGCATCTGAATATCTAAAAACATCAAGTCAATATGTTCTTTTTGAAGCACTTCCATTGCTTCAAAAGGATTTTTGGACATTGCCACAAGTTCTAAAAAAGGCACTTGGCGGATGTTTTCTTCCAAGAGTTTGCGCGCCATGCTTTCGTCATCAACGATGAGGCATTTCAGTATCATCTTATTCGTTTATAAAAGTTAAATGTAAATTGACTATAAACCACCCATCGTTATTTTGTATGTCTAAATGATGTGCTTTGGGATACAACAACTCCAAACGGCGTTTTACATTTTTTAGCCCAATGCCTGAACTACTGTCTTTATCCTCTCGCATTTCAGGTGCGATTTTATTTTTAACAGAGAAAAACAACTCTTTTTCTGTTATTTTCAAGGAAACAGCAATCACAGGGTCTAAAACCATACCGACACCATGTTTGAAAGCATTTTCTACAAACGGAATCATCAGCATCGGTTCAATAATTTGACTCGTTGCCTCCCCCTCAGTATTTAAGTTGATTTCGACATCTTCCTCGAAGCGTACTTTCTGCAATTCTATGTAATTTTTCAAATAACTCAACTCTTTTTCCAAGGGAATTTGCGCATTTTCAGATTCATACAACATATAACGCATCAATTCCGACAATTTAATCGTCACAGGCTCTGCTAAATCTGATTTTGAACGAATGAGATAAACGATGCTGTTCAGAATATTAAAAATAAAATGTGGGCTAATTTGAGAACGTAAAAATGACAATTCGGACTGTAGATGTTCCTGTTGCTTTTCCAATTTGAGTTTTTCTTCATTTACAAAGTAATTGAACAAGCCATAACCTGTACTAATGGCAGCGACAAAAACAATAGGGATTAAACTCCAAAAAGGATTGCTTTTGTGTTTTTCATCCATATCGAGAAAAGTTTTTACCACATCTCTAACAAAATTATGTAAAATGGTGAAGGAAATGATACTCAATATAAGCAGCCAAAAGTAAGTTGTTGTGCCTTTTTTTTGCAAAATCTTAGGAATTAACCAATGCGTATTGAGAAAAAACAAAGGAATATGTGTCAATACTATAAGCGATAGCATGAGGATGGTGCGGTTATACAATTCCTCATCGCGAACATTTAACAAGGGCAAATAGAGCCAAATGCCCCACAGACATACATGAAATATAACCGTTTTATATTTATCAGAAATGATATTTTTCATCAAAAGTGTATTGTTTTTAAAATGATTCTTTTAGACAAAAGTAAGGTTCTATTCGATATATTGCGCTATGAGCCGACGAAAAGGGTGAGTTTGGCGATGAAAAAGCAATTTGAGCGTTTCTTGTGATTTAGAAAAGACCACGGATTGGAATGATTCGACAGATTTTTTCTTAGTAGTAGCTTTTGGTTGACACAACTGAATATCCAACTTTTAGGGCTTTTAGCTACCTTTGTACCCATTTTTGATTTCAGATGTTGATTCTTGAACCTGAAATTTAATAATGAGGTGTCAAAATGTCAGTCAAAATGGACTGGCAGACAATTTGAAAGACTAATACTACTTAATACACATCCATGATAAACAAGTGGTTTAAAAAGAAAAGTATGGACAATAAAGATGATTTACAAAACAACGATGTTTTGCAAGAAGAGATTGTTGAAACAATGGAATCGCCCGAAAGCACTTCTGATGCCTTAGTTGACAATGCTTTGGTAAAGGAAAATGCTGATTTGAAAAAGCAAATCGAAGAATTAAAAGACAAATACCTGCGCCAAGTTGCAGAGTTCGACAACTTCCGTCGCCGTATGGCAAAAGAAAAGGTTGAAACGATCCAATTAGCATCACGTGACACTTTGACAGCCCTTTTGCCCATTTTGGACGATTTTGGCAGAGCTGCTCAAAATGAGACTTTTACTGAGGGGGTCAATTTGGTTTGGCAAAAATTGATTTCCACCGTCCGCTCAAAAGGCTTGACAGAAATGGAATCGCCTAAAGGCACTGATTTCGACCCTGACCAACACGAAGCCATCACTGAAATTCCTGCGGGGGATGATTTGGTCGGTAAAATCGTTGATACCGTTGAAAAAGGATATTTATTAAACGAAAAAATCATCCGCTACGCAAAAGTCGTAGTTGGAAAATAATCAATTTGTCACAAGTCAATAGATAATCGTCAATAGTCATTACTCATCGGTCATCCTATAAATGCCTAATGAGCAATGACTATTATCTGTTAACTAAAAACTGATTGACCAATGAATAATACAATGGCTAAAAGAGATTTTTACGAGATACTTGGTGTTGCAAAAAATGCCGATGAAGCAACTATAAAAGCGGCATATCGCAAGCAAGCGATGCAGCACCACCCTGACCGCAACCCAGGCGACAAGGCATCTGAAGAAAAATTCAAAGAAGCTGCCGAAGCTTACGAAGTGTTGAGCCATGCCGACAAACGAGCAAAGTACGACCGTTTGGGTCACGCGGCTTTCGATGGTTCGATGGGTGGTGGCGGCGGCTACGGCGGCAGTCGTGGCTTTACAATGGAAGACATTTTCAGCAACTTCGGCGATATTTTTGGCGATGGCGGTCAAGCCAGTGGCAATCCATTCGAGTCTTTTTTTGGCGGTGGTGGGCAAGGTGGTCGTCGTCCTCAAGGGCAACGTGGCACTAATTTGCGTATAAAAGTGCGTCTAACCCTTGAAGAAATCGCTAATGGGGTTAATAAAAAGATAAAAGTAAAGAAACAAATCAATTGCGATGTCTGCAACGGCAGCGGTGCAAAAGATGCGAATGCTGTTTCGACTTGTCCAACTTGTAAAGGTTCAGGTTATGTCCGTCAAGTACGCCAAACGTTTTTGGGACAAATGGCAACGACTTCAGGCTGCCCAACTTGTAAAGGTGCGGGTCGTGTCGTGACTTCAAATTGCTCAAATTGCCGTGGCGAAGGAACTGTTTACGGTGAGGAAACGATTGACATTCAAATCCCAAGCGGTGTTGCCGATGGCATGGAACTACAATTGAGTAGTAAAGGAAACGCTGGTGCCAAAGGTGGTGCGCCCGGTGATTTATACATTGGCATCGAAGAAATTCCACACGAGACATTACACCGTGATGGTATGAATTTGCATTGTGAGATGTTTATCAACTTTGCAGATGCTGCCCTTGGCACACAAATTGAAGTGCCTACCCTCGACGGGCGTGTGCGTATGAAAATACCCGCAGGCACAACAGCCGGAAAAGTTTTTCGTTTTGAAGGAAAGGGTTTACCTTCGATTCAAAGTTATGGCAGAAAAGGCGATCAACTCGTTCATGTGAATATTTGGACACCTAAAAAACTCACAGATGAAGAGCGTTTGCTTTTGGAAAAGTTGAGGAACATGCCTAACTTTCAGCCCAAACCTGAAAAAGAGGACAGAGGCTTTTTTGACCGTATAAAAGATATGTTCAAGTAAAAAAGCTTTACACCCTGTTTTCAAGTAAAATGTCTTAATTTATCAACATAGAATTTTGAATAACAGTGTAAAACATATTACAATTACGTTCCTCATCGCTATCGTCATGATTTCAACGATGGGCGTAAGTGCTAATTCAGTTTACTGTTTATGTACAGGTGAAACTAAAATTTCACTTGTTGATATTGAAGATGATTGTGATAAAAAGCCTTCTGAGAGCATCCCGCTTCCAGAAGGCTTTTCTGATTTACCACCTTGTTGCCAAAATGCCATAAAAAAAGAAATTTGTTCAAAAATGGGTCACAAAGACCATGATTGTACAAAAAAAACCAAAAAACTCTTCAAGGCGGACCTCAAATTTTTGGAAATAAAGAAAACCGAATTGCCCAGTATCGAGTTACTCGCTTTTGTGCCCTCTGCTTCTTTTTCAACAACAGCCCCGCCTAAATTCGACCTGATAAACCTACAAACTGAAACACTTCCTCGTCCACCACCCCCTCAGTATTGGGGACGAAAACTCCTTAATTTTATACAAGTTTATCGTTGTTAGATTTCATCGTTTTATATTTTTTGTCATTCTAAACGAACGGAAAGAATGACAAAACCTTATGTTTATTAATTATCTTATTTTTCAAAAAATAGGCTATTTCATGCTATAATTGCTTGAAAACAGCCTAGTAATTCATAAAAACGATGAAAAAATTAATGTCTTCTCTCGGCTTTATAGCCCTATTCATATTTCTTTCTATTGATTCTACAACAGCTCAATCTACTATTGTCACCGATACGCTTGTCGTCAACGGCGATTGTGGCATGTGCAAAAAGAAAATCGAAACCGCTTGTTTCGGTCTCAAAGGCATGAAAAAAGCAGATTGGGATGATGAAGCCTTAAAACTGATTGTCAGTTACGATTCAAAAAAGACCAATGCGGATGCAATATTGAAACGCATCTCCCTCATCGGCTATGACAATCAAAACTACAGAGCAGATGACAAGGCTTACTACAAATTGGACGAATGTTGCCAATATGACCGTAGTCGCATCACAACTGTAGAACATAAAAAGCAATAGTCATTGAAAATCAATTCATTATGGTAAAGTTTTTGAAATATATTTTCAAAAAATTATTTATCAAAAAATGCTGTCAAGGGTCAATCGTAGATTGATACCCCTCAGTATATTTGGTTGAAATCCTTTTTTTTAATTATTAAAATATCTTTCGTTATGAAAAAAATCGTAATGGCAATCGCTTTTATGGCTTTTGGCACAACCGTTTCCTTCGCGCAAAATGCGCCAACAGCAAAAACGAACGAAGCCAAAACCACTCAAAAAGCGAAAAAGTCAAAGGCAAAAACCATGTACGAATGTCCAATGCACTGCGAACCTGCTAAAGATCATGCAGGTACATGTGGAAAATGCAACATGGACTTAGTTGAGGTGAAGCCGAAGGCTAAAGCCAAAAAGCAGTAAAAGTAACCCCCTCAGTACGTTTCTGAAAAACGATACTGAGGGGTACTTTTATAGTTCTTAACGAATATGTTTTAAAGATTAATCACGTCATTTTATCTTCTAAAACAATGAAAATCAATATATTAATCACTTTTATACTCCTCTCTTTTTCCCTTAAGGCACAAATACTGAGGGGTGTCGTCAAGGACGAAAAAGGCGAATCCATCATTGGCGCACACGTCTATTGGATGGACAAAAGTGCAGAAACGCTGACCGATACGGCTGGTAAATTTGAGTTGCCACGCCGAACAAAAGAGTCTATGGTTCACGTGGAATTTGTCGGTTATGAGATGTTAATGTTGACGCTTAAACCCAATCAAAACGACATAGAGATTCAATTAAACGTGCCTAAAACGCTAAAAACTGTTGAAATTCAAGGTAGAAGAGGCGATAACAAAGTGTCGTCGCTTGACCCGAGGAATGTCGAGCGTATCAATTCTAATGAGCTGAAAAAAGCACCTTGCTGCAATTTGTCCGAAAGTTTTGAGACAAACGGCTCGGTTGATATTCAATATTCTGATGCTGTGACAGGCGCGAAGGAAATCCAAATGCTCGGTTTGCGCGGCATTTATACACAGTTGATGGTGGAAAACCGCCCCGATTTTTATGGTTTGTCGCAGCCTTATGCGCTTGAATATTTGCCGGGCACTTGGATTAAAAGTATTGACATCAACAAGGGCGTAGGCTCTGTTCGCAATGGTTTTCAAAGCATTGCGGGGCAAATCAACGTCGGTTTGGTGCAGCCGGGCGAAGACAAAGCGGTTTTTGTCAATCTTTATTCAGAAAGTACAGGACGTGTCGAAGCCAATGTACATTTGAATAAAGTTAATACCGAAAAATTTGCACAAAGCCTTCTATTGCATGGCAGCATGTTGCAAAATAAGCTCGACCACGACGATAACAGTTTTGTGGATATGCCCTTGAAAAAACAACTCAATGGCATGTATCGCGCGTTTTATAGAGATGATAAAATTGAAAGTCAACTTTTTGTTCAGGCTATTACGGAAGAGCGAAAAAGTGGGCAATTGATTGAAAATAAAGCGATTACAAATCCATTTTCTATCAATGTCCAAAATCAACGCATTTCAGTTTTGGGTAAATTAGGTTATTTGGGTTTTGCTAAACCTTACAACGCTTTGGGGTCGCAATGGTCGGCTACTTACCATGATTTGAATGCCAATTATGGTAAAAATCGTTACTATGGCACACAACGCAGTTTTTACGGCAATGTGCTTTACGCCACGATTCTGGGCACAACTGACCATAAATTGCAGTTCGGTAGCAGTGGTCAAATAGACGATTATCGAGAGTTTTTGAACGATAAAGACATTTCAAGGACAGAAAAAATGGCAGGTGCATTTGGCGAATATGTTTATAATCGCCCGACTTTGAAAGGTTATAATGACATATCGATTGTCGCAGGTTTGCGGGCAGATTATCACAATATTGCTGGCTTTTTTGTAACGCCACGCTTGAATTTGAAATATAATTTCAATGAAGGTGATGTCATTCGTTTTGTCGCAGGACGTGGTGTGCGTATGGCAAGCCCGATTGCAGAAAACGTATCTTATTTGGCAACGAATAGAGAAATCGTTGTTTCGCCAAATTTAAAACCAGAAGATGCTTGGAATTTTGGTTTAAATTTTGTCAAAACGGTTAAGATAGCCAAAGAGAGAGAAGCGCGTTTGAGCCTTGATTTATATCGGACGGAATTTGTCAACCAAATTATTGTGGATGCAGAAACGGATTTCCAGAAAGTCCAATTCTATAATTTGACTGGAAAATCTTACTCCAATACCTTTTTAGCGATGATAACTGCAGAAGTTTTAAAAGGATTTGATGTCAAAGTGGCTTATAAATTCAACGATGTGCGGACGACTTACAATGGCAAATTGGAAGAAACACCACTTGTTGCTAAACATCGTGGATTGGTGGCTTTGGACTATAAAACAATGGATAAAAAATGGCTTTTTAACTACACTGTTTCATTGACTGGACAACAACGTTTGGCAGATCGTAGTTATACCCCCCCTCAGTATTTGCACCGTTTTGAGCCGTATTCTCCGAGTTTTTACTTAATGAATGCCTCAATTAATCGTTTTTTCAAGACTTTTGAAGTCTATGGAGGTGTTGAAAACATAGCGAATTACACACAACACAATCCTATTATTGCGTATGACAACCCGACGAGTATTTACTTTGATGCGACACAAGTCTATGCGCCGATGATGGGAAGAAGGATATATTTAGGCTTGCGTTGGTGGTTGGATAGGAAGAGTTGAGTTTATTAGCAGCTAAAAGTAGTGTTTTTTGTATAGATTTAGCTGGTAATAATTTTTATTATCAGCTAAATCTATGCTAAATTATCAACGAAATATTGATGGGTCATTTGCTGCCATCGCTGATAATTTTAATTTCAACGCGGCGGTTTGCCCGATGTTCTTCTTCTGTTAAAGGCGATTCATAAATCATATTGAAATTTGAATAGCCTTTATAAGTCATTCGATTGGCATCGATACCGTTTTTTATTAAGAAATCGTAAATCGTTTTTGCCCTTGAAAGTGATAAATAATGAAGGCTTGACCCTTCAGGATAAGGAGAATTAGAGAACTTTTTTGCCGGCCTCACTGACGCTGACGATCACCATCCGGCGGTCATCGGCATGCGGTACCCGTTCGACCAGGCCGCTCAGGCGGAGTTTTTCCACCAG
>JANMJN010001227.1:0-1554 GCA_031371355.1 Saprospiraceae bacterium | reverse complement strand
CCTCGAGGCAGCCCCTTTTGATTGAATAGTAATGTATGCAGTACCATTAACGCCCCCTCAGTATTTCTATCAATTTTAAGTAGACTTTGACAATTTAAAACCATAAAATATGAGCGAAATCTTAGCAGCATCAGAACTCATCTTAAACCCAAATGGCAGTGTATATCATTGCAATTTACTGCCCGAAAACTTGGCGGATACCATTATTTTAGTGGGCGACCCGGATAGAGTGCCTACCGTTTCAAGTTTCTTTGACAATATTGATTTTAAAACACAAAAAAGAGAAATTGTTACGCATACGGGTACGAAAAACGGAAAACGGATTTCTGTGATATCAACAGGTATGGGTACAGACAATATTGATATTGTTTTGAGTGAATTAGATGCTGTTGCGAATATAGATTTAGTGGAAAAAAAAGTAAAAACCAATCATAAGCAATTGACCTTCATTCGATTAGGTACTTCTGGCTCGCTTCAAGCCGATATCCCTGCAGATACTTTTTTGGCAAGCACGCATGGATTAGGGTTTGATGGATTGGTGCATTATTATGCACATTCAGAGGCGTTTTCAAACAATCCTTTCATCGAAAAATTCATCGAAGAAGTGGATTGGGATAAAAAACTGCCCAAACCTTATTTGGTGCAAGGTGATACAGAATTGCTTGGAAAAGCTAAAAAATTGGGTTTTCATACAGGCATTACAGCTACAGCAACAGGTTTTTATGGACCACAAGGCAGGGTATTAAGGTTGGGTGTCATGGATAAAATGATGAATGAAAAACTCTCGACATTTAGGTTTGAGGATATGCGCATTACTAATTTTGAGATGGAAACATCAGGTATTTATGGTTTGTCAAAACTGATGGGGCATCGGGCTTTGACGATTAATTGTATCATCGCCAATCGGTTTACGGGGCAATTCAGTAGGGATTCTCATCAATCAGTGCGAACATTAATTGCAACTGTTATTGAGCAGTTTGTGTGAAATATAGGTTAAAACCAACAAAATACTGAGGGGGTAAAATCCTCTTTATCAAAAGATTAAAATTTAATAAATTTTGAGATATGACACATATCAAAAAGAAAGAAATGCACTTGAAAAATGCTATTGAAATACCGCGCAACGAAGGTATTCCTTTCAATACTGCCTTTTTTGACAAGATAAACATCAATAGAAGTGCTGTTGAACGGCGTGCGGCAAGTTTGTCGGGTCGTCGAACGGTCAAAAAAGAATGGCAAGCGGCTTGGTTGCTGAAAGCCATTAGCTGCATTGACTTGACAACTTTGGCGGGCGATGATACGAAAGGGAATGTTACGAGGTTGTGTGCCAAAGCTAAAATGCCTGTTCGTATGGACTTGTTGGAGGCAATGGGCATGGCGGACGCCAATATCCAAACAGGTGCGGTTTGTGTGTATCACAATTTGATTGCGTTTGCTAAAGAAGCATTGGAGGGTAGTAATATCCCCATTGCAGCCGTTTCAACAGGTTTTCCCGCCGGAAAAATTTCATTTGAAGAAAAAATTAGAGAAATAGAATTGTCCCTAGCGGCGGGT
>JANMJN010001191.1:0-3218 GCA_031371355.1 Saprospiraceae bacterium | reverse complement strand
TTCTTTGGTTATCATTTTGTTGTTTTATTTTTTGGCTGTTTTCCTGCCTCGATCTTCGCATTGCGTTCTATACTGAGGGGGTATAATTTTTTTGGTGAAAATGTGAATGTTACGCGTTGGATGAAGGTTTTGTTTTGGGTTGTCTTGATATTATTCAGCATTGTACAATCCAAAATTGTACATTATAGCTCAATGTGTTATTTGCCGTTGACTTTTTTATCTGCTATTACAATTAAAAGTTTTTTAGAAGACAGTCATAAAATGGCTCAATGGGTGAAAGTTTTAACGGTTACCGTAGGTGTTTTACTCGGTGTTATTATTACAGCAATTCCTTTCATTGGTCAGCATATTGAATTACTAAAACCTTTGGCTGCTAAAGACCCTTTTGCCTTGAAAAACATGAGTGCAGATATTGTTTGGACAGGTAAAGAGGCACTTGCAGGTTTTTTCTTAATAGTCACTTGTTTAGCCTTTCCGATAGTGCTAAAAAAACGTGGTATACTGAGGGGGGTGAGTCATCTGTTTTTATCAACGGCTATTTTCCTTCAACTTGTTTTGTTGTTTTATGTCAAAAACATTGAAGGTTATTCTCAACGTGCTGCTTTGGATTTTTATGAAAGTAAACAAACAGAAGATTGTTATATCAAAACTTATGGATTCAAAAGTTTTGCACACCTATTTTATAGTAAACTAAAGCAGCCGACTAACCAAAATTACTTCAAACCCGATTGGTTACTGAGGGGGGTAGGTGTGGACAAGCCTACTTATTTTGTCGGAAAAATTAATGATTTGGAGGAGATGAATCAGATAGAAACATTGTTGTTTTTATATGAAAAAAATGGGTTTGTGTTTTATAAAAGAAATTAAAATAAACTTTCCATACAATCAAAAAGCCCCCTCAGTATTAGACGACTAAGGAGGCTTTTAAGTTATTTTTACCCTATTTTTCTATTGTAACTTACTGTTTTTCTGGCTATACCCGAAATAAACAAGTAAACCAAGTACCATCCAACCCATAGCGGTCATTAAAGTATATTTATCCAATGCAACAATCATTGCAAAACAGATAAGTGCCCCAAGAATGGGTACAAGTGGCACAAGAGGTGCTCTGAATGGGCGTGGTTGGTCTGGATCAGAACGACGTAACAACCAAATACCCAAACTGACCAAAACAAAGGCTAACAGTGTACCAAATGATGTCAAATCACCAGCCATACTGCCCGGTAAAAAAGCCGCAAGGATGCCTGAAAAGGCAAACAAAATCATGTTTGACTTATAAGGCGTACGGAATTTTGGATGCAATTCTGAAAATACTTTTGGTATCAAACCATCGTTTGACATAGAATAGAAAACGCGAGATTGACCTAACAACATAACTAAAATAACAGATGAGAAACCTGCCAAGATAGCCACAGTCACGGCGGTAGCCAGCCAGCCATATCCAGGCATATGGTTTGAAATAGCATAAGCTACTGATGCTTCTTTACCTGCTAATTTGAATTCTGTCCAATTGGCAACACCCGTCAAAACGTGTGCAAAAAGGATATACAAAACAGTACAAATAACCAAAGAGCCGAGGATACCGATAGGCATATCTTTCGCAGGGTTTTTGGCTTCTTGGGCTGCAGTGGAAACGGCATCGAAGCCAATGAAGGCGAAAAAGACGATGGCTGCACCTCCAAGTACACCCCCATAACCCCATTTATTCCAGGAAGTATGTCCGTCAAAACCTTCTGGGATGAAGTAAGGTGAATAATTCTTAGGTTCGATGAATTGAAATCCTACGGCAATGAAAATCAATACAATGGCTACCTTGATGAATACAATAATTGCATTGACTGAAGCAGATTCCTCTGTACCTTTAATCAAAAGCAAAGACAGTACTAAAAGAATGAAAATAGCAGGTAAATTCATAATGCCACTGACACCACTTGTACTCATTTCCAACGGCGAATGACACCACTCAAAAGGTATGGCACCACCCACCAATTTGTTCAAATATTCTGACCAAGCGATTGAAACGGTTACAGCACCTAAGGCATATTCGAGCACCAATGCCCAACCAATAATCCATGCTACAAATTCACCCATTGTTGCATAAGCATACGTGTAGGCACTACCTGCAATCGGAATCATAGCTGCAAATTCTGCATAACATAAACCTGCAAAAGCACACCCAATGGCAGCAACGATAAATGATAAAGTTACTGCTGGACCCGCCGCCTCTGCCGAAGCCGCAGCAGTTCGCACAAATAATCCTGCGCCAATAATCGCACCGACTCCTAAAGCGACAAGATTCAATGCACCTAATGTTCTTTTTAATCCCCCCTCAGTATCGGCAGCTTGTGCCAACAATTGTGATAAGGGTTTTTTTACCCATAAATTAGCCATATTTGGTTGATTTTTTTTTGAATGACTGGTTTAAGAAATTAGTTTTTCAATAATAAACTGTTGAATGAACAAAAAAAGGCAAAAAAAATGGAGTAGCAAAGCAATAGACCGAATTTTATATTTCAAACAATTCTGCAATGCCAAATTTGCTGCAAATCGGGCACTTCCGAGCATCATGCCCGCGTGCGGGACAATATTCTCGCCCGAAAAAAATGATTTGTAAATGCAATTTATTCCATGTTTCTTCAGGGAAAAGCGATTTTAGATCCCCCTCAGTACGTTCTACATTTTTGCCATTGCTCAAACCCCAACGATATGCCAAACGGTGAATATGGGTATCCACTGGAAATGCAGGAACACCAAATGCTTGTGACATCACAACACTTGCTGTTTTATGACCCACGCCGGGTAAGGCTTCTAAGGCTTCAAAACTTTGTGGTACTTTGCCGTCGTATGTTTCAATTAAAATATTCGATAAATCAAAAATCGCTTGTGACTTGCGCGGCGATAAGCCGCAAGGTCTGATAATTGCCTTTATTTCAGAAACTTCTAATTTGACCATCTCAAATGGCGTAGCTGCTTTGGCGAATAGGAGGGGTGTGACTTGATTGACGCGTACATCGGTGCATTGAGCCGACAATAAAACGGCTACTAATAAAGTATAAGGGTCTTCGTGTTCGAGTGGAATGGGTGTTGTGGGATACAATTCGTCGAGTATCGAAGCTATGTTGTTTGCCTTTTCTTGTTTGTTCATTAATTAAATTGCCTAATTATTTACTCTGTTCAATAAATTTATTCATCTTTTTCTCCAAAATAGCCAAAGGCAC
>JANMJN010000563.1:0-3672 GCA_031371355.1 Saprospiraceae bacterium | reverse complement strand
CGAGAGGTCGTAAATACTTTCTCGAAGGGTCGTAAATACTTTCCTGAGGGGTCATAAATACTTTCCCGAGGGGTCGTAATTGTAAAAATAAAGCATAAATTATTTTTAATCACTCTTTTAAAACAATTCTAAAATGGCTTCACTGAACTATGGTTGTGCACAAAGTGAGTTGTACACCGTTTGCAGAAATGCTTGGTTGCTTTGCCAACAATACTTGACAGCATTTGTGGCGTACAAAAGCAAGTATTCGGCAGCTTGGATTAATGAAAATTTGTCGCTCATCATGACTGCGGAAGCCATGGAAGACCATGAAGCGCGGACAGCCCCCGTTAAAGATTTGCGAAACAATCTTGCGGATGAAAAAATAGAAATTGCCGCTTTTTATAAGCAACTAAAAGGTTATCTGATGGATACCTACGGCAATAACAAAACGACGCTCGACGCTGTGTACACCGAAATGGGTCAAGCCTATTACGATAAAATGAGCAATGGCAGTTGGACAGAAGTGGATGGTTTGATGAGTGCAATGATTCCTTTTGTTAGAAAAAACGCAGAAGCCTTGAAAGAAAAAGGATTTATGCCTACTGATTTCTTGACACGCCTTGAAGCAGCGCAATTGCGTTTTAAAGCAGCATATGAGGCATGGAAAAACGGCAGTGCTGCGATATCTCCAGCCACCGAAGCCAAAATCATAGCGAATAATGAACTCAAAACCAGAGTCATGGCTATGTTGACAGACGGTCAAGCGGTATTTGCGAAAGACAAAGCAACGGCGCAAAAATTCGTATGGTCAACCCTTTTGGCAAAAGAACGCGGCAATAGACCGACAAGCCTCGGTGGAAAAGTGACCGACATGGGTAGCAAAGCCCCCCTCAGTATCGCAACGGCAAATATCCCGTCTCTTGGTTTAACCGCTAACTGCGATGAAAGCGGTCGCTACGAATTTCCGACGATTACGGAAGGAATATATACCATTGAGTTTATTGCAGAAGGCTATCAAAAACTCGTAGTAGAAGATAAAGAAGTAAAAGCAGGCATCAAAGGGCGTTTGAGTGTGGCAATGGAAGCGATAGGTGTACTTGTACCGGTATGATTTAAAAGATGATATAATTTTATTTAGGTCGAAGTGTAGTTCTTGCACTTCGATCTTTTTTTGTTTGGTAGCCCCCCTCAGTATCATTTACACAAACTGATAATCCACCCCAAACACTTGCGACAACAAAGTTTGCGGCGCATCCAAAACCTTCACATCCCCGCGTGGTTGTGGTGTAACAGGTGAATTGGCTGCCAAATAGTCACGCAATGTTTGATGCAAGGTATAAGGCGTGTTTTTGCCATTTTTCACGTTTGGAATGCGGCACAACATCGTGTCAGGGTCGCCGTCGCGCTCGCAAGCGCAAATGCTGTATGTCTTTTCCATATCCATAGGTTGACCGCCGACTAAAACAGATTGCACGCGTTTGCCGTTTTCTTCAAAAGCTTTGAAAGTCAAGGTCATGCCTTTCATTTTCACAACCCAACCACCGAAACGGTTGCCAGCTTCTTTGGCAAACACATTATTCAATTCCTTTTCGAGCCAGTCTTTCAGTTGTTTTCCAGTTGCAACGGCAGTTCTTACTTGCGAATCAACGGGCAGCATATCAAAAAGATACCCCTCAGTAATCGGGGCTTTTCCTGTCGCATCCACATTGCGTGGCGGACAAAAACGGAAACCGTTTGAGAGAACGATGTCTGTGCCAACACGCCATTTTAAGGCATCAATTATCAGTGTATCAATCGTATTTTCGACGACAAAATAGCGATAAAGCGGTAGGGTAGAGTAGCCATGAACTTTATCCCTCTCATTGGAGATGGGTTTCTCTTGGGCATCAATCAGGGCTTGGATGGCGGGTTTCGGTTTAAGCTTATCGGTATTGACTTCTATCAGGTCGTACTTTTCTCCGACAATTTTACCATTTTCAACCGTTAAATCCAATCGTCCGACGAAAGAACCGAATGCGCCAGGTTCAACGACCTTTGCATATTTGCACTGAATCGGTTTGCGGACACGTTCATGCGTATCCCCGCCGAAAATATAATCCACGCCTTTACATTCAGGCGCATTGGCTAAGGCAATTTGCTGCGACAAACCCAAATGCGCGATGATGATAATGAAATCACATTGTTCTTGTTCTTTCAAAACATCGACATAGTATGCCACATTTTCATCGGGTTTGGTATAAATGATGCCTTTGCTGTAAGCTGGCGATTGACGCAGCGGCACTAAATGGTCTGTATAGCCCAAAAAGCCAATCTTTACGCCATGTTTAGACAAAGTTTGATATGCGGGAAATATCAACTCACCTTTTTTACCATTACCTAAGTCATGGAACATATTGGCGCAAACCTTAGGTGCATCGAGCGCACCCAAAAGTTTCTGCATTTTGGCTTTGCCAAATACCACTTCCCAATTACCAGGCAAATAAAGGTCATAACCCAAAGCATTCAAAATGTCCACATACGCCACACCTGATGTTTTGACAGACAACATACTGCCTTGAAACATGTCGCCCGTATCTAAGATAAAGGTATCGGGGTTTCGCTTACGAGCCTTATCAAACAAGGTTGCCAAATGGGCATACCCCGCCGTTTTGCGGAAAACGATTTGGTCATTTTCCCAAAACAACTCGTCGTGTGGATGCACTTGACAATGGACATCGGTGGTTTGGAGAAGAGAAATGACTTTTTTACCTACTTCGATGGGTTCAAAATCGTCGTTTTTACTGTCCGAAAGAACTCCTTCGGAGAGGGGAGTCTCTTTTATGATTTCTGCTTTGCCGATGACAGGTGTTAAGCCGATACCGATGCCGCCGAGTAGGGTTTGCTGAATGAATTTTCTGCGATCTGCCATTTTTGTATTGTATTTTTTAGAAAAGAAACTGTAATTTTGAGTAAAAATTAGAGAAAATGAATGGTTCTGCAATTTCTGAAAAGCAATATACGGTTGAAGAATACATCAAATTCGATGAAGAAAGTGGTATTCGTCACGAGTTTCACGAAGGTTTTTTGTATCCGATTGATGGAACAAGCCTAACGCATAATGAAGTGATTCAGAATATAGTGGCACTGTTAAGACCCGATTTTCGGAAACGAGTTTGCAAAATCGCTCAAGAAAATGTCAAACTGCAAATCATCGAAAATGGTAAATATGTCTATCCTGATGTATTACTGACTTGTGATGAACAGGATAAAAAGACTACTTTTATTGTGCGTCACCCAAGCCTAATTGTTGAAGTTTTATCCAAATCAACGGCTGCTTATGATAGAAGTGGTAAGTTCAATCTTTATCAAACATTGCCTTCAATCCAATATTATTTACTCATCGAATCTCGTTGGCAAAGCGTCGAATTGTACAGTCGAACTGAAAAAGAAGGTGTTTGGACATATCAACGTTTTACAAAACCAACGGATGTCATCGAATTTCCAAAATTGGAATTCCAAATGACTTTTGAAGATATTTATCAAGACCTCGATTTACCCAAAAGTCTGTCATACATTCTTGACGAAGATGAATACTAAGAGTTGTCCCTCAGTATTTTACCTCTACTTTCCTTTTAAAACTACAAAAAATGAAGTTTTCTACGGGATCATCACGCAGACCAATATCGGCAAGCTCTTCGCGGCCGGGATCCT
>JANMJN010001170.1:0-4737 GCA_031371355.1 Saprospiraceae bacterium | reverse complement strand
ATCTTCATTACCTTTTTTCAAATCAATATACAAAAGGTCTGAAGCGGGGTTTGGATAAACGGTCATTACTTCCGACAAAGCAGCTTCATGTACGCCCAAAGAACTCGTATTTTGAGCCACTTTGCTGCCGACAACAGCCCGAATCATCAATGCACCCAAGGGATAATAGGGAATTGTGTCCCATTTAGTATTGATTTTTGTATAAATATACTTCCCTTTGTCAAAACTGTTTCTGTCTAATCCAATGGGAATTTGGTCATCAACATTTTGATAGCCCATATAAAAAGTGGTATTGGCGGCTAGGAAAATGGCTGTGTCTCGTCCACCTGTTTTTGTTTCAAGTCTGTAAGTTGTCATGCCTTGTAGGGAATCCACTTTGGCATCAACAGAAAACGGCGAGACGTTTTTCTTTTCGTAAATCGGCGTTGTATTCAAAGAATCTTTCCAAATCTGAATATTAAATTTTGGGTCAATAAATTGATACTTTTTGCGGACATAGGGAAAAGAAAACTGCACACCACGCAAAGTATCCGCCACATTTGTACGGAATTGAACAGCTGTTTGTTGACTGAAACCTGTGGCAGCATACATCAATTCTGCTGTGCCATCGTCGTAAGCAAAGTAGTTTGAAAAGACCGTTTTGCGGGTCACGATATCATTGCGTAATGCGGCTTTTGATAAATCTTTTCCTTCTTGACCTGCAATAACAAGGCTATTTTCCGTTGTAACAATAAAATTTTCGGTCGTCGAAGGTACCGTACCGAGTTGACTACGGAGCGACAAAGGATAGGTTTTTGTCGCCGATTGATAAAACTGATTGGGCGGTACGTTCACACCGTCGAGAATCGTGATGGTCGAAACGGCTGAAACACCTGTCGAAGTTGTGATTTTTACATTAGTATTGGTCGGATTTCGTTGGTCAACAAAATGATTAAACAGTCGTGCATTGAATTTGTCATTCACTTCCGTTGCCACATTTGGAAACGCTTGCTTCCAAGGCATAGAACTATAACGCGTCAAAAGTCGGTTTGGCGCATCCACAAATGCTAAATCATCAAGCGTTTTGTCATTAAAACGACGATTTATGCCTATTTTTACATAATCGAGATGCCACAATTCATTGGCACCATCAATTTGACCGTAGTTATAAAAGCGGAATTGGAATTTTCCATAAAGATACTTGGCATCCTTGATAGGCACAAAATACATAGTAAAAGGTGGAAAACTATCGTCAGCGATATACGTTTTAAAGCCTTTAAAAGCACGAGTAATTTGCCAATTGCCTGCATTATCTCTAAATTCCAAGACCATTGAGTCCTTTTCCAAAGGTTCGTAACTTAGACCCTTGGGCTGCAAAAAGAAGGTCATATATATAGAGTCAGACGCAGATAAAAGGCGTTTACTGCCGTCTGGATTCGTAATCGTCCTTAAATTGATGTAATTAGAGGTCAAATAATCGCCGACACCATATTCACCCGCTTGCCCATAAGGTTTGCCATTGTAGTTGATGCCATCGAAAGTGGCTACGCCTACTGAGGGGGGGTTAAAACCCATGGTTGTATTGACAAAAACTTTTTTATCGAGCCATAAATTAGGGTCAGGATAAGGACCCGCATAGCTGAAATCGTCAATAAAAGGCAAGTCAATAGAATCGGGAATGAGGCTTTCTGCCTGTGGCAGGTCAGCATATTTCTCTAAAATCGGATGTGTACTGAGGGGTAGTAAACGAACCCCTTCCGTTTGAGCATGAACACAATAAGTGCCGAAAATAAGTAAAAAAGCAATGTAAATACGGCTCATGTTGAGATAGTGAGATTATGAGATTTGTGATTGCGCTGTGCGCGATTGAATCGTTTTGAAAACGGTTTTTACTTACAGATGTTGCACTTAGGCTTGAAAGCGGGCAAAGTTAACAATTCTGTTGGTTATTCGGTATTCAAGAATTTGGATATTCGGTTAAAGGACTTACTTGAAAATAAAATAAACGGCTAAAATAATGAAGCCAAAACCGACAAAATGGTTCCATTTGAGGCTTTCTTGTTTGAAGAAAATGATGATGAAAACCATGAAAACAGTAAGAGAGATTGCTTCTTGCATCACTTTTAGTTCTGTTAACGAAAAATTACCGCCTAATTCTCTTGAACCCAAACGGTTTGCTGGAATCATCAAACAATATTCAAAAAAAGCAATGCCCCAACTTATGAGAATAATGCCCAAAATGCCCCAATTTTCAAATTTATTTCCTAAAAATTTATATTTTAAATGTCCATATCAAGCAATTGTCATAAACACATTGGAAGCTATGAGTAAGGCAATAGTCCAAATATTTTTTACAATTGATGATAGTTTAGCTTGTTTTCTTATAAAAAAAATTGTGCCACACTATGATAGTGTGACACAATCTTTTTTATAAAAACAGATACTATTGATTGACAATCAATTTATTAGATATAACACGATTGCCTTTCGACAGCGTGTAAATGTAAATACCATTGGGCAAGCCCGTTACATCGAGGTCAAAAGTGTTTTGACCTGTCTGTATACTGAGGGGTCTTGAAATGACGCGGCGACCTAATAAATCTGTAACGCTAAAATCAAATTTATCTGAAACTGTTGATTCGATTCTGATGACCGTTTTGCCATTTGTTGGGTTTGGTACAGCCGTCATGCCGCTAACTTCTGTCAAGTCCTCTGCTGCAGTCGTACATCTTGTATCGTTGGCAGCATAAACTTTTAAGTCGTAAGAGCCAGGAGCAACGGCACCCGGGAAGGTCAAATCATAACCATTTGGAAAAAGAGATGCATAAAAGCCGCCAGGATAGGCTTTTCCAGAAATAACCAATGGATAGGTTTTGACAGCATTAGTTGCTGCAGGGGAGCCTGAAAGTGCAACACAGCCATAGGTTTGCTTTTTCCAAAGGCAATTTGGCGGATTACAGGCATAAGTAATACCCGTAGGCAAACCGGCAATGGCAGAGGTCTTTCCAATCAAAACGCTGTCAAGAGGCACTTGAATTGTTCCAGCACCAAAAGGATTGGGTACACTAAGCGTATCGCCGACTTTAATTGTCCAAACGAAACTATAGGCTTTCGTTAAACATGCGACTTTGTCAATACCACCATTAGGTCGAACTGAATCAATATAGGGCAAAGGATAAACGCCAGATAATGAATCCCGATAACGAAGTGTATCGGGCTTACAGGCGGGTGTTTGTGCACTCATTGATGTTACGATAAGGGCGAAAAAGCCGATAATAAGGTGTATTTTTAATCTCATAATTTTTGTAATGGTTTTTGATGATAAATAATTATTATTCAAACGTGAAATTACAATGATTTATTGAATTAAGTTAAGCCTTGTTAGGTTTAACATTTCTTTTAATTTTGTGGCTGTTTTGAAATTGGGTATTTTCAAAATAACGGATTCTTAAAAATTGTTTTTCAACGTTTCAAAATTATCAATCATTTTCCCATGGGTGTTATCCATTGCTTTTGTATCGCACCCTTTAAGGACAAGACAGATGAATATACGATTTGTCTTTAAAGGACTATGCGTTTTTTTATAAACATCATATTTTTCAATCTATTTTAGCTCTGCTTGACAAGTTGATTGTGTATCTTTATGCGAAATTTAATCTAACCAATTACAAATTTTTCATCTTATTTATTTACCAAATTATTAATTATCAACTTTATGAAAATTGTAACGCTTGACGAATTTATAATTCGTCGCCAAAACGATTTTGGGTACGCCACAGGTGAACTCACAGCTCTATTGCGAGACATTGGTGTTGCCGCAAAAATTGTTAACCGAGAAGTGAATAAAGCGGGATTAGTCAACATACTCGGTATGGACGGCTCGCAAAATGCTTCGGGAGATACAGTACAGAAACTCGATATGTATGCCAACGAAAAACTCATTGAGTGTTTGAGCAACTCTGGTGAATGTGCTGCTATTGCTTCAGAAGAGTTAGAAGATTTTGTTGAGATTCCCGCTGTTGAAGGCAAAAGCCCTAAATATATGGTTGTCTTTGACCCTTTAGATGGTTCTTCAAATATTGATGTCAATGTCTCCGTGGGTACAATTTTCGGCATTTTTCGGCGTAAAAGTGATCCTTCTGGACCAATAACGATGGATGACTTCCTTCAAACGGGTTCCGAATTGGTGGCGGCAGGTTATGTCCTTTACGGCACATCAACCATTTTGGTTTATACCACAGGTAATGGTGTCAATGGCTTTACGCTTGACCCATCTATTGGTGAATTTTGTTTGAGCCATCGAGACATCAAAATTCCGAGCAGTGGGCAGTTTTATTCTGTCAATCAAGGCTACTATCTTAAATTTGATGTCGAAATGAGGCGTTATATTGACCATTGTTCAGACATGAATTATGGTTTAAGATATATCGGTTCAATGGTTTCTGATATTCACCGTATTCTGTTTCAAGGTGGCATCTTTTTGTATCCGAATACGCGGAAACATCCGAAAGGCAAGTTGCGTCTTTTGTACGAATGTGCCCCTTTGAGTTTTGTCGTCGAACAAGCAGGCGGTAAAGCCATTACATTAGGTAGAAATCGAGTGATGGATTTAAAACCTAAAGGTTTGCATCAAAACGTGACCATTGCTATTGGTTCCCCTGATACCGTGGTAGAAATGGAAGAGTTTTTGGAGAAATATGCAGTGAAATTGATATAATTTGAAGGGTGTTATAAGTTCGGGAAACTTGCGAGTTTCCC
>JANMJN010001163.1:0-2891 GCA_031371355.1 Saprospiraceae bacterium | reverse complement strand
TCCGTGCTGAAATGGGCAGTGACTTTGTGATAGGCAATGGTCAAATGATTTGGCAAAAATCGGGCAATACCGTTCAGTTAAAATGTGCTAATGATAAAGATGCAGACGACTTGATGACACCTAAAACGTTGATTCGAATGTACGAAAAAAAGGAATTTATATTCGGCATCACAGGCGAATCAGCGGAAGGTTGGAGTAAAAAAGCAACTATTTTGACAGGTAAACCCACCAATCGCCGCAGTGAATTCACTAAAATCGTATTGGCAATTGACCCGAAAACGAATAATATCGTCAGCGTCACCGCCTTTGGACGTGACCAATCACGCTCGAAAGTGAGCCTTGAAGCACCTTCGGTCAATCAGAAATACAATGCTTCGATGTTTAATTTTGATAAATCACAATACCCGAACGTGAAAGTGCAGGATTTGAGAATAGACTGTTTGTAGGCATCAGATTTATAGACATTAATTACAAAGACGATAAGACTTACACGAGTCTTATTGTCTTTTTACTTAATGCCTATGAATCACTAAATCAACTCAATACGCGGATTACGCGCCATAATGTCTTTAATAAACGCGTCTGTATCGTGAATCCTTTTCGTGATTTCATCATCTCTATCAAATGAAATGGCGACCGACTTACCGACTCGTTTAATATGTGTAACGTCCACAAGACTGATAGCAATATCGGTTTCACAACCTTTTTTGCGGTCATAACAATACTTTATTTGATTGTTTTCAAGCAAAAAGTATCCCCTCAGTGTCAACCCAACCGCAATCGCAGGTAGAAAACTCAAAAAAATGAGAAAAGCCAATAACCACCCATTACTGACAAAAGCGAGAAAAAAAGGTGAAACCGCAAAGGCAAACCCCAACCAAGGAGCCCAATTTGTCGAAGTATAATATCGTTTTTCCATTGCTATTTTTTTATTCTTGCAAAGATACAACCGTTCAAAGTATTGAGAAACTTTGCGCTTAACTATCTTCGTGTCGAATAAAAAATGAATTTTATGAATCAGAATGTAGAACGGCTTTATTCCATCGCTCAAAAGCCCGTGCGCCACATCATCGGCTTAATGTCAGGTACTTCTATGGACGGTTTGGACGTGGCATTTGTGCGCCTCGAAGGTAGTGGTAGTAAGACAAAAATTGCTCTTTTGAACTTTGAAACACTGGATTATACTGAGGGGATCAAAAATGAAATTAGAAAAGTTTTTGCAAAACAAAGCATTGATTTTCAACACTTAACATTGCTCAATGCGTGGATTGGTCGCTTGCATGGCGATATGGTTTTATCCTGCTTGAAAAAATGGCAAATTGATAAACATGAAGTTGATTTGATAGCCAGTCATGGGCAAACCGTTTTTCACGCGCCCAAAATTTTACATCAGCTCGAACAATTTCCAAACGCTACGCTGCAAATTGGCGACGGCGACCACATAGCCGTCACGACAGGCATCATCACCATCAGCGATTTTCGACAAAAACACGTTGCTGCAGGTGGCGAAGGCGCACCTTTAGCTGTTTATGGCGATTATTTTATTTTTTCTGACCCAACTGAAAATCGATTGATGCTCAATATCGGTGGCATCGCCAATTTTACTTATTTACCCGCTTCACTCGATGCCTCCGAAGTCTTTGTAACCGATACAGGACCTGGCAATACGCTTTTAGATGCCTTCACAAAACGTTATTTTCCAGAAAAAAACTACGATAAAGACGCTGAAATAGCGCTTTCTGGCAAGGTCATTCGGGGGCTTTTAGACACTTTAAAGGACAATAATTTCTTCAAAAAATATTTTCCAAAGACCACCGGACCGGAGTTATTCAATATTGCTTACGTTGAAAATGCTATTGATAAATTAAAAACGCCCCCCTCCGTACAAGACCTCATGGCAACCTTAACCCGCTTTTCAGCAGAAACGATTGCCGAAGCGATAAATAATTTATTCGAACAAAAGCAATTTGATGAAGCAACCATACAACAGTTTAAAATTTATATGAGCGGTGGTGGCACGCATAATCCTTTGTTAATAAATCATTTAAAAGGACTATTGCCTAATATTCAATTCAAAAAAACAGATGTACTGGGCATCAACGGCGATGCCAAAGAAGCTGTTTTGTTTGCTATTTTAGCCAATGAATGCGTGGCGGGTAATGCCGTAGATTTTGGCATACGTGAAGGCGTTCCGAGTGTTTCGATGGGCAAAATTTCCTTTCCAACTTAAACGTATAAAACAAAATGAGAAGTAAAAGAATCATCAAAAGTGCTATTATGAATTTTGAGCATAAAGGCGAACCACTTGCTTCGCCAGAAAAATATCGTCAACGCTTGCTCAAATATTTTTTTATTTCCGTGAGTTTATTGCTCTTCTCATTGTTGATTGGCACAGTCGGCTATTGGTATTTTGGGCAAGAAAATGTCAAAACGGATAAACCGTCGTGGGTAGATGCCTTTCTCGGTGCATCCATGATTTTAACAGGAATGGGTCCAATTGGCTCGATGGAATCTGACGCGGGTAAGATTTTTTCCGCCCTTTATGCCATTTATAGCGGTGTTACGTTCTTATCGGTCATGGGTATTTTTTTCGCACCTATTGTTCATCGGTTTTTACATGTCTTGCATGTTGATGATAATGAAAATGAATAGAAATAATGGATAATTTTAACTATCCATTCAGTATAAAAAATCATTAAACACTAATAAACACATTATATTCTCAATGATTTTATCTTTCTCATCTTAATTTAACATTCAAACCAAAATCATGAAAAAACTTCTATTTTCTGTTTGTTTATTTTCTATCGTTTCGGTTTCATACAGTCAAAATACCCCCCTCAGTAAAGTAACCGCTTTTCATCAAAAACGGCAACATGTTTTATTGAAGG
>JANMJN010000559.1:0-2707 GCA_031371355.1 Saprospiraceae bacterium | reverse complement strand
TGAACGCCGCTTTGGTAACGACGGTGCATGGCAAACAGTTTTGGAAAACGGTATCGTTCCTCCGCCAAACATCGGACCACGCTCAATTGAGAATCCTGTTGTAGGTCTTGGAAAGACCTATACACAACTCATGCAAGCTGCCATTATGACGGCTGGAACAGGCGAAAAAATCTTCTGTGGCCCTGCTGATGACCCATTCTTTGTTGATTTAGGTGGTGTTTTTGACTTAGCTCAAACAAGAGGAGATGGTGGTGCACGCGACGGTGTTGGTTGTTTCAACGTACACACGATTGCTTTGCAAATTCCTATTCAACTCGTTCAAAAGAATTTGAGACCTGTCAGTGAAGCGACAAATATTTTGGATGGTAACTATATCATCGGTGTTTGGGCTTCTGCAAGCCGTCAGAAAGTGACGACTTTGAACCCTGATGGTGTAAAATCAACAGGTTCTGGCGATTGGGTTCAGGTTTCTCGCTTGGGCATGCCTTTGACAAACGAAGCGTTGATTCCGATTGGTCAAAAAGACAAATGGAACTACCGCACACCGTATGCAGGTGAGCAAGAATTTGAGCAATATTTTACAAATCCTGAGATAGGTTTGTACTTGGATGATCGTTTATTCGGTGGAGCAATACCTGCTTTGGCTAAGTTGCGTACCCAAACAGCATCTAAAACAGTACTGGGTGCAGTGGATTTTGGCAATACGAAAGATGGTTTGTGGGTTATCAAAGGGCATCCTGCTCTCGCTGGAACAGCTTTGGCTGATAATGCATTTGGCAACTATCTGCTCCGCAAAGGTCAACCACGCTCTGTTGATAATTTACCTGTCTTTTACACGGGTATTCCTAACATCGCACCTTATCAGTTAGCAACAGGCAAAACGCCGGGCAATCCTTTGACTGCTGGCAAGCCATTTATCAACAACTTTTTACCAACTTGGTCACTCATTCCGACTGATTTCCGTACTGGTGATATGTTGCGTCTGAACTTAGCTGTGCCGCCTACGCCGCGCAACGACCCGAAATTCAGTAGCGAGGGTATTGTTGCAGCAGCTGTACTCGGTCTAACTGACCCTGCTTACAATACAACAACTGCTTTGCAATTTATTCCTAATATGGATGGTTTCCCGAATGGTCGCCGCCTTGAAGACGACGTAACGCGTATTGAGTTGCAAGAAGTTTCGGGTATCGCTTTAGCTGCTATTGGCTTGTGGTATGACGATTGGACTATCGGTAGCTCTCCATTGACACCAAAATTGTTGAATGTATTGGGTTATACAACAGGTGTTGAGAAAAACGACAAAGCATTCCAAAGTACATTCCCTTATGTAGCGGCGCCACAAAGTGGTTTTGGCTCATGCGGCGGTATTCCTGCGGGTACAGTTTTCGCTCCTAACAATTCTGCTTTCATGAATGACCCTGCGGGCAATACATCAAAAATGGGCATTGCAGCCCCTGCTGCGATGATTAAAGTCGGTCAAAACCCATTCACCACTGAAACGACCATACAATACAATATTGCTGAAGCAGGTCATGTAAGCATTTTGCTTTACGACCTCAACGGTAAAGTGATAAAAACGATTGAAAATCAAGACAAATCTAAAGGCATTTATCAAGTACGTGTCAGCGGTTCAGATTTGAACGCAGGCTCTTATGTCGCTCGGATTTTGGTTGATGGACAACCGATGCAATCGGTCAAATTGAGTAAAATTAATTGAATTAATTATTGACAATTGTTTATTGATTATTCAATATGCAATAACCAATAATCAATAATCAATAACCCAATAGTTGGTTAGTTAGTTAATTGCTGCGCAAAATATATTAGGGGAACCTTAAAAACTCCCCTAATACGCGCTTCTTTTAAATAACTAACCGACTATATTTGGTGATTGGGTTATGGGGTGATTAGTGATTGGTTATTACCAATAACAAATCAACCAATAACAAATCAACCAATCACCCAATCACTAATATTAAATTAACTAACTATCAAATTTTATTAAAATGATTAAGAAGCTAACCTACCCAATCCTCATACTTGCGTTGCTCATCACGCTTGGTTTTGTTTATAAAAACTATGAACGCAAAAAGAATGAAATTCCGTTGCTTTTGGAACGTCCAAATGCACAAACCGTTTCGATGCAATCGGAATGGATGAATACCAAACAAGCGATTGAGACATTGCTTGACCAACTCAGGCGCCGTCCCGAAGACCTAAAAACAAAAATGAAATTGGCAATGGCTTATATCCAAGAAAGCCGTGTTACAGGCAATCACGCCTATTATGATGAAGCTGCGCTAAAACTCGTGGAGCAAGTCTTGGAAAAAGAGCCGCAAAATTACGACGGTTTAGCTGCAAAAGCGACCCTTTTGTTGAGTCAACACCATTTTGCAGATGCTTTGAAAGGCGCGCAAGCGTTCGTAAACCTGTATCCCGATGCTGCCTTCGGCTATGGTTTGCTGTGCGATGCCAACATCGAATTGGGCAATTATACAGAGGGGGTTGCTGCTGCCGACAAAATGATTGGCATTCGCCCCGACTTGCGTTCATATAGCCGCGTAGCGTATCTCCGCGAAATTCATGGTGATATTAAAGGAGCAAAAGAAGTCATGACAATGGCAGTCAAAAGCAATATGGACGGTTTGGAACAAACAGAATGGTGCCGTACTGAACTCGGAAAGCTTTACGAAATGACAGGCGATAC
>JANMJN010001100.1:0-2487 GCA_031371355.1 Saprospiraceae bacterium | reverse complement strand
CCACAAGGCTTTTGGAGCAGTTTTGACACCACATTTGGATAAAGTTATGGTGCTGGATTATTGGGCAGAACATTGATTACCCAAGTATCTGATATTTTCAAAATATCCGACACTTTTGAACGCAATACAACTATGTTTTTTAAAAAACTACTCATTCTGCTCCTTTTATGCCCCTTTTTACTGAGGGGTCAAACCTACAACACCGCAAAACCTTGGGCGTATTGGTGGTGGCTCGGCAGTGCCGTTGATGAACGCGGCATTACAAAGAATTTAGAAGATTTTGCAGGCGCCGGCTTTGGTGGCATGCACATCATTCCAATTTATGGAGTCAAAGGCGAAGAAGCCAAATTTATACCCTATTTGACTCCAAAATGGGTCGAAATGCTGGAATATACCGTCAAAGAAGCCAATCGCTTAGGTCTCGGCATTGATATGACCGTTGGTACAGGCTGGCCCTTTGGGGGCAATCAGGTTACTGAAAACGATGCGGCGAAGTCCTTTAAAATACAAAAAGATGCTTCTGGTAAATACGTTTTAGATGTTGCGCCGACCAAACAAAAAGTCAAACGTGCTGCGCCTGGTGCTGAAGGTTGGGTCGTTGACCATTTTGATACAACGGCTCTAAAGCATTATTATCAGCCGTTTGATGCGTTGTTTTCTAAAAAAAACATCGGAGTTCGAGCCTTTTACAATGACTCTTATGAGGTCTATGGCGCAAATTGGACACCTGATTTTTTCAAAAAGTTCAAATTATTGAGGGGGTATGATTTAGGGGAAAACCTCGATGTTTTAGCAAAAGACACAGCTATAACTGACCGTGAAAAACGGATTTGGTCTGATTATGCTGAAACCCTTTCTGACATACTTTATGACGGTTTTACTAAAGAATTCAACCGTTTTGCTAAGAAATATGGCAAAATGACCCGCAATGAGTCGCATGGTTCACCTGCGAATATACTCGATTTGTATGCCTTAAATGACTCGCCTGAATCGGAGTTTTTTGGCAGTAAAAATTACAATATTCCACTTTATCGGCAAGATCCCGATTATGAAGTCAAGCGATTTGGTGTACCAGGCGATGTGGTTTTGAAATTGGCTTCCTCGGCTGCAAATGTGGCAGGCAAGCGGTTTACGAGTTCTGAAACGGCAACTTGGCTCGGCAATCATTTCAAGGTGTCATTGTCGCAAATCAAACCAATTATAGATGAATCGTTTTTGGGCGGTATCAACCATATTTTCTTTCATGGTGTGCCGTATTCGCCGCCCGATGCACCGTTTCCAGGTTGGTTGTTCTATGCGTCAACCAATTTTAATCAACAAAGCCATTTTTGGAACGCTTTGCCACAACTCAACGGCTATATTGAACGCTGTCAAACGCTTTTGCAAAACAGCAAACCTGACAACGACATTTTAGTTTATTTTCCGATTTATGACCTTTGGCATACAGCGGGGCGTAGTAACAAGACGCATACATTGGATGTGCATACGATTATCCAACAGGGTATGTTCAATACACCAATGGGTCGTTTGGTCAATCAACTCAAAAACGAGGGTTATGCCTACGATTTTGTTTCTGATAGACAACTCATTGCATCAAAAGCCATTGGAAATCAATTGATTACTGAGGGGGGGCAAAAATACCGCACAGTCGTTGTGCCACCGATTGAATATATGCCTTTAGAAACTTTACGTGCCTTAGAAAAAATGCAAAATGAAGGTGTTTTAATCCTTTTTATGGAAAAACTGCCGCGCACGGTTAACGGCTTTTTTGAATTTGAAAAACGAGAAAATCAATTCAAAGGCACATTGCGTCGCTTTGTAGCGTATAAAAATGGCTATGCACAAGTATTTGAAAATCAAAATATTAGAAAAGAAAATGCTGCCAAAAACGGTTTGCAATTTATCCGCAAAAAAACGGAAAATGGCTCCTTATATTTCATTGCAAACCAAGACCAAAAATTCAAAAGTGACTCAATTCAATTGTCAACTACGGCTCAATCGGTTCAGATTTTTGACCCTTTGCATCAGACAAAACGGTTTATTGATTTTAAAAAAATAGGAAAAGATAAAATCCAAATTCCGCTAACTTTACTGTCTGGTGAAAGTGTGTTCATCGAAACTTTTAATGATAAAAAAGCCAATATCATAAAGCCACTAATTACCAATCACCAACCTCCAATCACCCTGCGGGGGTCGTGGCAAGTAGATTTTGTGAAAGGACACCCTACTCTACCTAAAAGTTTTAAAACGGAAAAATTGGATTCATGGACAGTTTTAAATACAGACACCATGGCGCAATATTTTAGTGGTACAGCCCGATATACATTGACATTCAATTGTTTAGATAATCAAATCGGCAAATCAGGTTGGCTTGAATTGGGCGATGTGCGGGAAACGGCGGTTGTCAAATTGAATGGTAAAACACTCGGTACAGCTTGGTGCCTGCCTTTTAGAGTGCCTATTACTGAGGGGGTGCTTTTAAAAGAA
>JANMJN010001071.1:0-1505 GCA_031371355.1 Saprospiraceae bacterium | reverse complement strand
TAAAAGGAATATCGAGCTCCATAATTTTCTCTGCAATCATGGTTCGGTCTAATTGTTTTTCTTTAAAAACATAACCCACACAAGGAACGCGGTGTTTCAGAGGAAAACTCTTTACGATAATTCCTTTACTATCAATCAGTTGTGTCTCACTGCTGTGGTCAACTTCGACAATATCAATCATGAAAGGAGATATGTATTGTGTCAACCGAAAGGTCATCGTAACAAGTTCTTCAATACCTTTTGGTCCATAAATCGTCAACCGACGTTTGCGAGATGCCATTGCCATCGAAGTCAATACACCCATTAAACCGAAGACATGATCACCGTGCAAATGCGATATGAAAATGTGGTCAATTTTCGATTTTTTGATACCCAAATCGCTCAATCGCATCTGTGTACCCTCTCCGCAATCTATCAAAAACAACTGTTCGTGGATGTTCAGAACTTGTCCCGACAAAAAACGGTTGCGATAAGGCACGGCGGCATTTGTGCCAAGTATGGTTAATTCAAATTTCATACGTCATTTTTTTGCTTCGAATTACACAGATATTACGAATTCCACTAAATACAACATAAAATACCCTATTGGTAAAATTCGTAAAATTCGAGCAATTCATAGCTCAATTTAAGCAATCAAACGCCGATATTTTTGCAATAATGCCCAAATACAAACGCCATAATCAGCAGTTGAGTTTATATACTCATTGCCCAGCCAAGCCAACATCAATAAAGTGGCGATTTTGATTTCTGGCTTAAAGGCAACTACGACGCGTCTCGCCAAAACGAGGGCTACCAATAGCTGCCATCTTGAAATTTTCAAGCGTGTCATCGTCGTAGTTTTAGAAGTGAAAAAATTCTCTTTTTTGTTATTCGGGATTCGGATACTCGGGATTCGTTATTCGGATATTCGTGATTTGTATGAACGAGTAACGAATATCCGAATCCCGAATAACCAACATGGTGGACGCAGGTGGGATCGAACCACCGACCTTCCCGCCTTCAACGGGACGCTCTGACCAACTGAGCTACTCGTCCTATTTAAGTGATAAGTGATAAGTTTAGACCCCCTCAGTAAACGTTTCGTTTTTCACTTTTCGTTTTTCACTTAATTGCGGAAAACAGTGGACTCGAACCACAGCCAGATTCTCTCCGACCCAATCGTTTAGCAAACGGTCCCCGCGCCTTGCGGATTTATTTTCCATTTTGTGCCACTGGTAGGATTCGAACCTACTCAACCGAAGTAGATGATTTACAGTCATCTGTGACTCTCCAACTTCACCGCATCGGCTTTTTTCGTTATTCGTTGTTCGTGTATTTATTATTCGTTCCGTCCAGGCGAGTAACAAATACTCGGATAACGAATAACCAACCAGAGGAAGACGGAGGACTCGAACCCCACCCAGTTTTCACCGAGACCTTGTTTTCAAGACAAGTCGCACATCCAATTGCGCTGCTTCACCTTCCTTTTTTGGGTTATTGGATATTGGTTATTAGTTATTGGGAAT
>JANMJN010001059.1:0-1514 GCA_031371355.1 Saprospiraceae bacterium | reverse complement strand
CTATTGCCGTTGTCGCTCATTATGGAAATTTTTGATGACATTTATGCGTCTGGCAATGATTTTAAAAACTTTAAACCAACTGTTAAATTGCGAAATGGCGTTTGGTTTTTACGTTTTTTTGGTCAATACGACATCACAGACTACCTCAATCGCTACGATTTTCTGATTGCTGAATCCAAAACATATCGCCAAGTTCCGACACGTTATAATACCGTTATTGAAGTCCAAACCTTAGAAGAACGTTGTGAACAACTCGCTTATGGGGGTGATTTGAGGCGTGATTCCATACATTCTGCAACAGTTGATATGTTGCGAAAAATAGGTGAATGGTCAGGTTTTGATGCGGTTATTGAGAAAAAACCACATGGTTTGAGCGATTTCCCCTACGAAATTGATGTATTGTGGTACAAAAACGGTGATTTATATCTTGCCATTGAGGTATGTCATCATGGCGTTGTCGAAAAAGATAAAGATTCTTTGAAACTCGCACGACAGCAAGGCGCACGTAAAGTCATCATCGTTTCCGAAATCAACAAAATGGAACGTATTCGCAAGCTGTTTCAATATGAAGGAGAGATAAAATCGTGGGCAGAAGTTTGGTCTTTCGAACGGGTGTTCAGTATGTACGATTCTGGGCTGCGTTTCTACAAAGATTTTGAAAAATTCAAAAGGTATGGTTGGCAGGAAGGGTTATCAGAATTTATATGATAGTGGATAATGGATAATTTTACTATCCATTATCCATTATCCATTATCCATTATCCATTATTTTTCATTCTCTTCTCAAAAAATGGCTTGAACACCTTTTTGTCTAAGATAACAAAGAGCAAAATGGTATTTATCAAGATAAATCCATAAAATAAGATTGGATTTGAGAACCAAGCCGTGACCCCCTCAGTATTGAACGACTCTAAAAGTGGAAAACCTGTTTTGGGTGACGGCGTACTTGATTTTGGCATCAAAGCCATAACAATAGCCGCTAAGACAGACATTGTTGCTAAGAAAAACAAAGGCAAACGGTCTGTTGAACGCTTTGTTTTGACCACAGGCGCTAACCGCTCCATTAGGTTCTGTTCAAATCTCATCGAAGGCGCATCCAAATCTAAATGACACAATTGGTCATGCAGCGTCGCATAACTGTTAAAATGCGCTCTATATTCGGCACTTGTCTTCAGCAATTGCGTGTGTTCCTTTTGTAATTCGGGCAAAGCATTGCCGTCAAGGATATCCCAAATTTGTTCTTCTGTCATTTTGTAATTCGTTGATTCGGGATTCGATATTCGTTGATTGGTTATTTGTGAACTCGTTGTTGCTTAACGAATTGACGAATACCGAATTAACGAATACCGAATCCCGAGTGACTATAATAGATTTTTTGCTTCTCCTTTTAATATATTTTGCATTGCATCAGCCAAACGTTTTCGGGCACGGTGCAATTTTACTTTTACTGTATTGGTCTCAATGCCAACAATTTCGCCAATTTCTTCTAACGAATTTTCTTTCAAATAAAAGAG
>JANMJN010001026.1:0-3408 GCA_031371355.1 Saprospiraceae bacterium | reverse complement strand
GAAAAAAAGGTCCTTTTTCTTTAAATTCAGTGTATCGAAACCCTGTTTTTTCAGATACTTGCATCTCGCCTTCACTCGATTGAAGCTTGACACGGCATTGATACAAATTGGGTTTTTCGGTGTCCCAAAGCAAGGGTTTTTCAAATGTATGCGTGGCTAATGTGACGAGCGTTTCAGTCGTTTCTGTTTTCACATTATCGGTAAAAACTTCTTTTCCCGAAGGGTCAAAAACTTGTATTTTGAAATTAAGCGGCGTTTTTAAGCCATTTGGGTTATAAATCTTCGCTTTTATCGTCATAGAACCCGTTTGTACTGTTGAGGTACGAAATCCCGATTCTTTCGGGAAGGGGTCTATTGTGTTCTCAATTTGCAAACGTTCAATCGAAATCACAGGAACATAAACGAGATTCACATAGCGATACAAGCCACCATACAAGTTAAAATCACTCAAATTGGAAGGGATTAATTCCATATCCCGCCCATTATCGCACGCCACAGCTATCGGGAATTGGTTGTTTTTTTTACCTTTAAAAACAGTTTGCTTTGGAAAAGCGGTCATTGCATCCGTCAAATCCACCGTAAATTCATCGTAACCCCCGACATGACTGCCGACTTCTTGATTGCCCAAATACACTTTTGTTTTTTGACCTGCACCTTCAAAATGCAGCAAAGTGCGTCCGTTTTTATAAGGATTTGCCGTTTTAAGCATCGTGCGATACCAACCTTCACCTTGATAATAAATCGTATGCGGGTCAACGGCATCCAAAGCGTTGAAACAATGTGGCAAATCCACTTTTTGCCAAGACCGAACTTGGTATTGCGAATCGCGCCAAACTTCCCAAATACTGCCTTGCGTGGCTTGTATGTATTCCCAATTTGTTGTCAAACGTTGGGTGTTTTGCGCTAACTGGATTTGAGCGTTGAGGAAATTTATACAAATGAGTTTGAAGAAAAAGGATAATCCTATTGTGCGAAGCATATTTTATTTTTATTATTTCAATGAAGGTGAGTTTAAGCATGAAAATCCCTAAATGTATGGGAATATTCTTTTTTTTAAAGAAAGTACCCCCTCAGCCATGCCTTTGGCTTGGTGGCGCATTGGCGACATATTTTTACCCTTTTGAACCAAATATAAGTTAAAAATCAAACAACACTTTCTTTTTTCCATTCATAAACAACCGCCCCATGCACGTCATGGTGTTGAAACGTAATGCTGCTTTTATTGTCCATGCGTTTTAAATCAACGGACAAAAAGCCGCCTTTTACTAAATGAAAACGGTGATAGGTTTTGTTTTCGCCTGGCGTACCCCCTGCGTGTTCATCGCTTGCCGCACCGATGCTAAATTCATGAAGCCCCGTCTCTGGATGCACCGAATGGTATTGCCAATGACGGTCGCCACAAATGACGAAAAAATTATCGGAGACATTGGTTTTCAACCAATTACGCAATTCATCGCCTTCGTGTTTAAAACCTGCATTGCTGTGGTTGTCGTTTTTTTGAACACGGTCAGGACCCACCAAAGGCGTTGGGCTGACAAGGACTTTCCAAGTTGCAGTGCTTTCTTTGACTGTTTTTTTAAACCATGCTTTTTGCTCCTTGCCCCAAATCGTTTTTTCAGGACTATCAGGAATATCGTTCTCTGAACGAAAATCCCGTCCGTCGGTCAACCAAATTTGAAGGTCTTGACCCCAACGGAACGTGCGGTAACTGACCCCCTCAATAATTGGGGCTTGTTGGCGGAAAATTTTTTGCCCTTCTTCAAATGTCAAATCACCCATTTTATCACCTGGGCTGCTGTCATCGTCGAGCGTATCGTGGTCGTCTTTTAGCCAATAAGTGCCGATATTTCTATTAAAATCAATCAAACGGGGCAAACTGAACATTCGTTCCCAATGATAACCTGCCAAACGTTTGTTTAGGGCACGCGGCATGTCATTGTCATAATACACCAAATCGCCCGTCAAACAAGTGAATTTGGGTTTAAGTGCCAACATGGACGGATAAATCGGATGCCCGTCGGGATGCCCACGGTCGGGATAGCCTTGACAGGTCATTAAGCAAAAACGGAAATTGCTGGGCAAATTCGCTGCGGGTGCTGTTTTAAATTTCGGCATCCTTCACCAACACATTTATTTTTTCTTCAACACATAGGCACTTATGTCACATAGTTTATTGAAAATCAACCTTCTATGTCTCATAAGTGCATAAGTGTTGAAGAAAAAATGTCAACTACTTTTATGTGTTTGTGAAGGATGCCGAAAAAAGTTGTAGTTATTAATCTGTGGTTTGATGCGCTAAAAATGTGTCAAATACTGAGGGGGGGTAAAATGACGCTATTTAATTTTGTTATAAGACGAAAAAAAGACGTTTTACCTCACATTATTCTGAAAAATTTAACAAAGTCATTAAAACAATATACTAATATCATTTTTATCAAAATATAATTTTGCATCTAATTCATCTTCATTCCTGGTCTTAAAAGCCCACGCGGTCTATTTGCTTCACCCGCCTTTGGCACTTTTGCAGAACGCAGAAACGCTTCCCCTTTTTGAGCAAATTTACTGAGGGGGGTGTCTGAAATGCGGTTGTGGTATTCATTCGGGTCTTTGGCTCTGATGTACAATTCACGCCCCGCTTTTCCGCCGTCCCATTCTGTGTATCGCCATTGTTTGTCAATGACCGTTCTGCCCATAATGTCAATTTGTTTGGTACTGTCGTAGTGAAACACAATGCTACTCGCAGGACTTGAAGGTGTTTTTTTACCCGTTAAAAAAGGGGTCAAATCCTTACCTTCTAAGCCCGAAGGCACGGAATGACCACTCAACGCCACCAAAGTCGGATACATATCCAACAACTCAACAGGTGCTGAAACGACACTGCCTTTTGGCACACCCGCCCCCGCCATGAGCAAAGGCACGTGCGTAGAAGCATCAAAAGCACTCAATTTTGCCCACAATCCATCATGGTCGCCGAGGTGAAAACCATTGTCACCGACTAAAACAACCACCGTGTTTTCCCACAAAGCCAATTTATCCATTTCATTTAAAAGCAAACCAATTTGGTAATCCGTGAAAGAAATACACGCATAATACCCCTGCAAAGCCTCCACGCGGCTATCGGGCTGCGGAAATCCAGAGAGTTCTGTTTGTAAAGCAACGGTGGGAACATTGGTCATTTTAGGTTCAGTAGAAATGGTTATTTTATCCTTCGGATACATATCAAAAAACCGCTTAGGCGCAGTCCACGGCAAATGCGGTTTGTGAAAACCTGCCGCCAAGAAGAACGGTTTTTGAGCTGTTGTTTTTTCGCGCATCAATTTTAAAATCGTTTGCGTATTCAGTCCATCACGCATTTGAGAACCATCGGAGGAAAGTGGATAGGAACGTGGTCTGCCATCGCTGCCGCCA
>JANMJN010001025.1:0-1613 GCA_031371355.1 Saprospiraceae bacterium | reverse complement strand
CCTCGATACGTTTGTCAAGCCTTTTGACTCAAATACATACAGTATTACAGCAATAGATTCATTGGGTTGCATCAAAATGGCTGCAACACAAGTGATTATACGCCGCGAAAACCTCTTTTTTGCGCCACAAGCCTTTTCGCCAAATGGTGATTTGATAAACGATTATTACACTTTATATGGTGGAAAAACGGTAGTCAGCATAAAGGATTTTAAAATTTTTGGACGTGGAGGACATCTCATGTTTCAAAAAGATCGCATCTTTCCTGCCGCTGAAACTGAAGGTTGGGACGGCTATTTTCAGGGTCAAGAAGCGATGTCTGGCGTTTATGTCTTTTGGGCAGAAGTGACCTATATTGATGGGCGAAAAGAAATTATTAAAGGTAATTTTACGCTGATCAGGTGAATAAATATTATGATATAAAGCATAAAGACGATAAGACTCATCCATAGAATCTTATCGTCTTTGCTATTTTAAGTAACTGATAATCAGCTACTTGCACTTTTATGATTTAAACTTTATCATTCATTATGCCCTAAATAACGTAAGCGCCAACATCAGACCGAAGTCAAAATGCCGACGCTTACTACCCCTCGTTGACCCATAAGGATTCGAACCTTAACTAACTGAACCAAAATCAGTAGTGCTACCGTTACACCATGGGTCAAAATGAGCTTTTTAGCCCTTCCTTCGAAAAGCGATGCAAAGATAGTACCTATTTTCGTTTGAGCAAATGTTTTTTATATTTTTTTACAAAATTCAAATAATCACATGCGGAACGAAGCGGCTCGCGTTGTCTGTGATGAGGCTATTCGACTCTCTGATACCAATACCGGCAGGCTCCTGACCGATAATCCAAGAGCCAATGAGGGCGTAATTGCCATCAAATTCAGGCAATTCACAGAGTTCTTGATAAATAAAACCCTCTTCGCCGTACTCCCCCTCAGTATGTTGCTGATATTGATTGTTTTTCACAATCATCACATTTGCCCCTTCACGCGATAAAATCGGCTTTTTGACATAACTATTGATGTCAACACTATCAAATTGCGCCGGTAACAACCAATCTGATTCTGGAAATAAATCCCACAAAACAGGTAAAATGGCTTTATTACTCAAAATCATTTTCCAAGATGGTTCCATCCAATGCGCTTTATTTCTGTCTTGAACAATGAGTTGCCCAAATTCATCAAAAATTAGCCACTCCCACGGATACAATTTGAAAACATTACGCATATTATGCCCTTGTAAATCCTTGAAAGTGAACATTTTTTCATCCCAACCTATATCATCAATATAAATCAATTTCGTTTTCAAACCTGCTTGAATGGCTGTATCACGCAGGTATTCCACCGTTGTTAAATCCTCAAGTGACTCTTTCACAACCGAAAAATGAACTACACCTTCATGCAAATACGGCTTCACATACTGCCAATACGCTATCAATTTTTCATGCACAGAGTTAAATTGGTCATAATATGGAAACAATTCTTGCAACCACTCCCACTGCACAACGCCTGTTTAAAAAAATGAAGTCGGCGTATCGGAATTAAATTCCAACATTTTAGGCACACCATCCTTTAAACTAAAATCAAAACGCCCATAAATAGAAGGT
>JANMJN010001001.1:0-4353 GCA_031371355.1 Saprospiraceae bacterium | reverse complement strand
ACATCCGCCCCATGCTGGAGGCGGCCTATTTCCTTGATCTGTCCATCTTTTTGCATGGCATAAGCGACCACGGCACCACTGTCCATGGCCCCAACCAGGTAGCGCCCAAATGGTTGGCATGCCCCGGCCGTGAAGGATTTGAAGGAGTGGGTATTTACGTCCAGATTGGCCATTTTGACGAATCGCAGGCTATTATCGACACCAGAAAGGACCAGGTGATCCCCGGTGTTATCAAACCCGACTGAGCGGACCTCGGCCTTGTGAAGCACCTCGAGCTTGTCAGCCACCCACTCCGAAATTATGGCAAAAAATGGGCTTTGATATTATTGGTGAGATACCTGATGCGTTTCAACACAAGACTTTAGGTTTGACAAATGCCTATATTATGTATCGGAAATTGTAAAATATTGCCGTTTGATACCCCCCTCAGTATAAAACCCAAAAAGCCTTATCTACAACACTTTATGTCCCTTCATGCCTTTCAAATAATCCACAATATTATGCAATTCGGCATCTGTTAAGCCTGTTAGAGTGGGCATGTGGCTCTTACGACGGGATGAAGTAGGCGATTTCAGAAAGGCGATGATGTTTTCTTCTGTCCGATATTCCGTAATATTTTTGGGTGTGTTCAATTCGGGTCCCATTGTGCCGCCTACTTTATTGATGGCATGACATTTCATGCAATTGTTGCGAAAAAGTTGAAAACCTTTAACCAAATCCGCATTGTGATATGGGTAAATTGCTTTATATTCGGTTGCTGACGCTTTCAAACGAATGCCCACCAACCCGTAAGGCCACATATAACTGTGGTCTTCTTTTTTAACATTTGTCCAAGACACATAATAAGGCGCAAATGTAGCGGCAATAGAATCTGCCCAAGCATTTTTTTGCGAAACATCTTTATAAATAATATAACCCATGCTACGATTCATCACTTTCGACATATCCATCATAGGTTTGTAACCATCTTTACATTCAAAAACAACCAAAGCCCCTGCCGTATCGAAAGCATTCACCGCCACGATAGAATCCAAAAGTGCCGCCAAAGCATAGCCTTTAAATGTTTTAGGTGTTTTAAAGAACCCATCGTAAGCCACAGACACCGTTTCTGATTTTTTAGGATGCTTTTTTAGTTCTTTTTCTAAATCAATATAGATTTCTGGACTTTGTGCCGCCGAATCAATGGCTGCAGATACAGAAATCGGCAATCCCTTTTGCGCCTTTTCATTTTGCTCACAGGCATAAACGCAAAGACTTAGTCCTAAAATACAAAGGATATAAGTCATTTTCCATAGGAATGAACGATTTGTAGATTGTTTGTACATTGTTGAGTTTGTCTTGTTCTAATATGTGAATCATGAATGCTTGAAATACAAGGTTTACGAATTTGAGACAGGCAATATCTAAAATAATCACGTGATTACGGCTCAGTACCCCCTCAGTATAAAAATATTTTTTGTAAAAATATTCGTTCTATTTTTGCAAAAAAAGAAACCACTCAAAAAATGAAGGCATTATCAAACTGTAAATATGAAAAAAAACATTCAAATACATATTATTTTAGAAAATCCACCCGCAAGTGTGGACTTTGGCTTACAAAAAGGCAAAGGCACAAACTATCAAACCATTCAAAGACAATCATCAAATGGTCAAAACGTGCATTTTGACTTGACGGCAGAAGTAAAAGCAGACGTGGATGGTTTACCCGATTTTTTTGGCGACAGTGTTCATGGTGTGCGGAACGGTCGTTTTATTTATATCAATATAGGTGCTTCTGCTGGACAAGTAAATTCATGTTGGAATCGGCGTTTAAAAGTTCCATTAATAGGTATTACGTGGTTAATGCTCGATAAAACATCAGACAATGGGCATTTAATCGTTGAAACACGGGTGAATGGATGCGGCAAAGATGGCAGTCCTAATTGTGGCACGGTAAAACCGTTTGCTGGATGGTCAATAAGCTCGGATGTTAATCAAAACATTTTCAACTAAACTAATCAGATATGTATGGTATTATCGGCATGTTAGTCATCGCCTTATTAGCGAAATGGTCGTACAGTATGTTGTACATGTCAAAGAATGACTTTTGGGGCAGCATGGAAATGCAAGACTTTCAGGGTTATGATTCCCCCGTTTTTGATACCACGAAACAGGTGCGGATATGGAGAAGAACCTTCAAATGGCGTATTCTTTTAGAAATCGAGCCTTTGATTTTTGATCCCAAACCAACGCCTTTCCAAAAAACGTTTTATTTAAAAGCTGTCGAACAATTTGATGCACTTTTTATTCAATCCATACCTGCCATCCATGAATCCTACGGAGAAGTCAAACAATCCATCGTCCAATATAAGGAAAATGTGCAGCCGCTTTTGATGATTGTGCCGTTGAATGAGGAGACAGAATGGCGCATCTATTGTGCAACACCCGACAATTTGGCGTTTATTCTTTTTTTTAAAGGTTTGACTTTTGACCGTGTGACAAAATTTGATGTGGCTGCTGTGAATGAACCGACAGAAAAGAGAAAGGACTAATTAAAAAGATCGCTTTTTTTGTTTGTTTTACTTGCCAAACGCTTCCAAAACCCTTTTAACCATGCCATCCAAAAATTTATTGTCAATCCAACGGACAACCATCACCAAATCATGCTCTGAATCCACGTAAACCATATTTGTTCCGTTGCCAATATGGCAATAACTACTGAGGGGGGCAGAGGGTAACATCTTTTGATCGGTATTGAGGAAGTAATTCATGTAACCATAAGTCGGTTGACAGCTTGTGGGCGTGGTTGCTTGCTTAATCCATTGTTCAGACATCAGTTGTTTGCCATTCCAATTGCCTTTATTCAAGGTTAAAAGACTAAAACGCGCCATATCGTAGGCATTTATAATCATGCCGCCGCCCCAATGTCCGCCGCCACTGACCGATTGCACAGGCTGACCGTCTAAGACAATCCACGAATTGCGATAACCCGTCCAACGCCACGTATTGGATGCGCCGATAACATCCATAATATTTTCTTTTAACACCACAGGCAACGGTTTACGCCAAACACTCAATGCCGCTAAGGCTAAAGCATTGACGCGGACGTCATTGTACTCATAAACAGTGCCTGCTTTGTTTCGCGGACGGGTTAACCATGTCTTTGCATCGGCATCCGGTCGGTCTGCCCACTCTGGTTTTCCCCACAAAGTGCCTTCCCAGTCACTTGTTTGGCGTAAAAGGTCGTCCCAAGTGATGGTTCGGTTGTGCGGCGTATCAAAAGGCGTGAGCAATTCGGGTTTTCCGAAATCATCGGCGGTGCGCAGCAAAGGTTGGTCGTACAGTTCAATCGGCGGCATATAATTGGCGACAGTATCGGTGACATTTTTTATCAAACCTTTGTCAACTGCCAAGCCGACAACGGTAGATAGAAAACTTTTGGTGACACTGTGCGTCAAATCGCAGCGCAAGGGTTCGCCCCATTCGGCAATAATATAGCCTTTATGGATAATGACACCCGTCGGTTCGCCTCTATCTGTAAATGGTCCGACTGCAAAGCCAAAAGGTTCTTTACCAAATGATTGGTAATGCGATTGTTCCATGCTGCGTGGGTTTTTTATCTCATTTTCTTTATGAAATGCGATGGCTTCATCAATTTTTGCTGTGTTTAAACCCATGTCGTTCGGCGTTTTATGCTGCCAATACTGAGGGGGTGGAAAATAGGCTTGCGTTTTCGCCGTGGGTTTATTTTGAGCTATTGTTAATGTGCTCAACAGGAGGAAGAGGCTTGTGAGTTTTATTGACATTGTCTATTGGATTTAATTTATGATGCTGTAAAATAATGGAATTTGAAAGAGTTTTGGTTTGTTTAATGTACTTGTTTTGCGGAAAAAGCAAAATGGCGTATTGTACAGTCTTCGGTCGTTAGTGAACGCCAACTTCACGATAAATAACGAATTACAAGGTTTGCGGTAAACAACAAGGCTATTCGCCGCATATTATGCGGTGAATAGCCGAATAATCATGTATCTTTGTTTTAAATTAAAACAATGAGCCGCTATATTCATCAAGATAAAAATTGGGCGCAATTCACATGGGATAGTGATGCGTTGCTATCAACATTGAGCAATGTCCGCAATTTGCAAGGTATGCTCATGGGTAAAATGCACACATTGGGTTTTGATTTAAAGCAAGAGGCTTTTTTAGAAACATTGACCTTAGATGTCTTGAAAACATCTGAAATTGAAGGTGAATTTTTGCAGCCCGAACAAGTTCGTTCTTCGATAGCGCGGCATTTGGGTATGGACATAGCAGGGCTTATTCCCTCCGATAGAGACGTTGATGGCATTGTTGAAATGATGCTTGACGCGACGC
>JANMJN010000936.1:0-6755 GCA_031371355.1 Saprospiraceae bacterium | reverse complement strand
CCATCCGCCTTTAATTTTTCAATCAATTGCGTGATAAGAGCTGTTTCGTTGCGTTCAATCAATATTTCCAACTGCGCAATGCCCAAATTGGCAAACAGCGGCACGTCATCGCCCATCAACGGACGCACATTAAAATCATCGAAATGCTCATCGGAATACAGCAATTGCCGACACGAACCTAAGCCCATGCCAAAGCCAAACTCACCACACGCCCGCGCTAAATTGCGGTTGATGATGCGCGCCATATCCGTTCCGCCCGTCATACTGCTCACCCACATAGGTGCTTTGACCGTTTTTTCTAAGAAATTAAAGGGTTTTAGGCTGCCCTGTTCAGGATGTGCCGCAAAAAGCGGTTCGTAATAGAAACGAGGGTCTAAGTTATTGACTTGCGATTTGAGTGCCAGCTCTATGTGGTCGCGTTTGCGATTCGTCGCGTTCCGGTCTGTGTCTGTATGGTCTAAGTGATCCAAAATAAGTATGAATTATAAAGTATGAATTATGAAGTTTTACAGTAAAAAACGGTTCAAAGCTGCCAACAATTCCTTTGGTTTGTCAGCATGAACCCAATGACCTGCGCCTTCTATGGTTTCTAAAGTCGCATTAGGGAACAAATCGGTGATGTAATGTCTGTCTGTATCCTTGATATAACGTGATTCGCTACCGCGAATGAACAATGTTGGTTTTAAAAAAGGCGCACCATGAGGTGCTTTAAGGATGTTTTCATAATTGTCAAACAAATCATTTAGGTTCATTTTCCATTCAAAATTGCCCCCCTTCCCGAAAACATCGGGATTTCGTTCCTCGACAGTATTTTCATCCTTGCTGAAAGGATTATTGCGTGTTAAATTCTTCAACATAAACTGAACCGTTCCGACATCGCCATTGAGTTTATCCATCAAAATAGCTTCTGCCTCTTTTCTGTCATTTAGAGTTGTTAAATCAATGGCAAAAAGGGCATCGAACACATCTTGATGTCCATTTTTATACAATTTAGGGGCAATATCAATGACAACCAATTTTTTGACAATATCGGGATGCGATAAAGCAAACTGCATCGCCAATTTACCGCCCATCGAATGACCAACCAGGCGCGTCTCATAAATCCAATGGCTTTGTAAAAATTCTGCCAAGGCATCCGCCATTATTTCATAATCAAACACCCCCTCAGTATGCGGCGACCGACCATGATTGGGCAAATCGAGTATGAAAACAGTATATTCTGCTGCCAAATGTTTCGCTATCGTTTGCCAATTGTCGAGTGTCCCAAACAAGCCGTGCAGGATGATAACAGGTTCGCCAGAGCCAAATTCTTTATAATTAAGTTCCATATTTTATCAATGATTGAGCCGCAAAAATAAGGCGAATTAATGGTTTTCTTTTAACGGACTGTTAACGGAGTTTAAAATTGCCTTAACCGAAGCCTACTCTTTGGTGTTTTACCTTTGCGGCACATTCACAATTAAAAACTTTCAAAATGAAACATGTAACTACAATTGTCCGTCTTTTGTTTTTTATTTCCCTTTTTTCTATCCAAACTGTTTCCGCACAGTTGGTTGAGGTTCGAATTGGCGTGCCACCGCCCCGACCGCGTGTTGTGGTTGTCGAAAGACCTGTTTGCCCAAGTCCTGACCATGTGTGGGTTGAGGGACATTGGGTTTATGACAGCTATACGAATAGAGACGTTTGGATACCCGGTCAATGGGAATATATAGCACCGCCACCAAGAAGATATGAACGCGAAGACCACCATCATGGACACGGACGTGACTACGCACCCGGTCAGAGAAAAAAGAAGTACAAACGTTATGATGATTAATACACTGCCTATTTATAAAAAAAAAACTTAACCTTACGAAGGGCTTTACAACTTTCGTAAGGTTTTCTTTTTCCTAAACATTAAGTCTGTTATAGTGTTTTATCCTCAAAAATAGGTTTATGAAAAACATTTTAATCGCAGGTGGTACAGGCTTAGTCGGTACGCGTTTAAGCCATTTACTGAGGGGGCAGGGCTACCACATTTCTCACCTGAGTCGTCATGCTGACCCCAATACTGAATTTCCGACTTTTGCTTGGGACCCAGATAAAGGCACTTATGACAAAAAAGCTTTTGAAAACGCAGATGCTATTATCAACTTAGCCGGTGCAGGCATTGTGGATAAACGCTGGACAGCAGACCGTAAAAGAGTCATTATTGAAAGCCGAACCTTATCTAACGCATTGATTGCCAAATTCTTACAAAAAGAAAAACATACCATTAAGACTTACATTTCTGCCTCCGCTATTGGTTTTTATGCAGATAGAGGTGCGGCTTTATTAACAGAAGACGATGTCGCTGGAAAAGGTTTCCTCGCAGAAAGTACCGTTGCATGGGAAAACGCCATTGATGAAGTCCGAAAAACAGGTATCCGAACAGTCGCTTTACGTATCGGTATCGTGCTGAGTACTGAGGGGGGGGCGTTGCCAGAAATGCTGAAACCTTTTCTTGTCCGGACGGGCGTTTATTTTGGCAATGGCGAGCAATATATCTCATGGATTCACATTGACGATTTGTGCCGTATATTCCAATTTGCTTTGGAGCATAACAATATGAGTGGCATATACAACGCTGTTGCGCCTAAGCCTATGACGAATTATGCGTTTACCCAAGCCATTGCCGAAGCAAAAGGAGGTGGTTATTTGTTGCTTCCTGCACCAGCATTTACTTTGCGGATAGCGATGGGCGAAATGGCGGACACTGTTTTGAATGGCACCAATGTATCTTCACAAAAAATTGAAAACCAAGGATTTACGTTTGTTTATACTGACGCTTTGCCTGCATTAAAAAGTTTACTTTGAGGTATATTAAAGAACATTTAGGTCAAAAAAAAACAGCCCAAATAGTCGTATTATTTTCTATTTAATGAAAATAATACCTCTATTTAAGGCTGTTTTTTTTTGATCTGAAGTTCAGTCAGTAACACTTAGCTTGGCTTAGGTGCTGGAGCAGAAGGCTTCGATGTACTCGGCTTAACGGGTGCAGGCACTGATGATGGCTTATAAATCTCGCCCGCACGCTTTTTAGCATACGATTTGATTTTATTTGCCTGCAAAGTGCGCACAGCAGCGTCGGCACCTCCTTTGAATTGGTAGTAACCTGCAATGGCATACGTACTGGCAGAATTTTCAAGTTTGACCGCTTCGGCATGTGTAAAACCAAGTTTTTTCAACTTGGCAACGAGTGCTTGCGCATTGTCTTTGCTTGAAAATGCACCAGCAATGACCATATAATCGCCTTTAGTTGTTCCTGCGTCAAATTTTGCAGGTGTTGCTACAGCACCTTTCGATGTTGTGGCTGGCGATTTTGGTTTACTCGCACTTTTAGCCGATTTGCTACTTGAGCTTGAACCAACGATACTTCCAGGATCGTTCACTGTGACATCTTTTACATCAGATGCCAATGACGTTCCTGGGCTCCGTAGTGTTCCATCTACTGCTTCGTGTACCGTATCGCCAGACATTGCTGCTGACGAAGGTAATGTAGCCGTAGAAGAACCCACAATGCTCCCAAGCGAGTCAGAATAACTGCCTAAACCAGCAGGTGTTTCGATGCTTGGGTTGAGGCGTTCGCTCTTCTTTTTACTAGACTGATAAATCAGATAGACCAAGGCACCTACAACGGCTAAAACGGCGAGGTAGGTGAGATTCCGGAAAGAATTAGGTCCCATAGTGTGGTTGAATTAAAGTGTTAGATAAAAAAGTTTGATAAGTTTGAAAATTACAGTGCTGTTTATGGACATTGTTTTCAGAGAGCCAAATTACAAACTTTTTTTTAATGATACCTTTTTATCTTAACTATTTCTCAATATTTAACAAATAAAATCAAGATAAACCGTTGATTTCAAAGGTTTTAATAAAATAGAGGCTTTTGTTCTATGGTTGTCTAACAAAAATAAATCGATTTGCTGTATGCCAATCTTGTTTCATAAGTGGTGATTTTTCGTAGTATGCTTTCAGAATAGCGGCGTGTTCGGTGCTCTTAAAAGTCAATTGATTAGCAGGAATATAACCAAATATACCTGAAGGATGCTTGACATACAACCATGTTTCAACTACTTTTTTTCTGTTTTCTAATTTTACATTTTCATAATGCTTTATGACTTGTAAGCGGTCTTCTGGTTGTATCAAAACCGTATTTTCAGATGACAAAGTAGGTGCTTTTTTAAGCATAAATGATTGATTAGCAACAGCTTGCACTGTTCTTCTGCTCGGCTTATACAGTTCTCGAAACTGCCGCGTTGTTCTATCCCAAACAAAACTATATGTCACATATTCCAAACAACGCTCTTGTGTTTTACTTCGAAAATCGGTTGGCAAACCCAATGTGTATTTTTCACATTCTACAAAATCCAGATACGCCACACGTATAGTTGACCCTTCAATTTCGACAAATTTTGAAAGGGCTGGCGATGGCACATCTTTTTCCCAGAGTAAGGTCAAACGTTCTTCAAAAATTTTAGACAAGGCACCTGATTGAAAACTGTAAACCTCAAGCGTCCGTTCCGCCACTGTGCGTCCTACGGGTAGGCTTGAGGTTTCCATGATGATTTCATCTATTTTATTTTCCGTAAGGTCTTGAAAATAAAGACTTTGCACATCCTTTTTCGCCGTTTCACTCGCATTAGCATAGTTCAAAACGACACATTTTCCACGTTCATTAGTCACTACCAAATAAAATTCTTTGTACGTCGGGTTGTACTTAGGGGCTTTCGGGTCTTTGACATCATGACCATTTGTACCCGCCACCCATACCGTTGCTTTTTCAAAACCATTGTCAAAATGAGCAGATTTTTTATAGAAAGGAAGCAAAGGTGCATCAACCAAATATTCGGGTAGTACGACTGCTAAGTTGTCACCAAAAATCCAACCTGTTAAGCCCGTTGCTGACTTAACTTTATACCATTTGAAAGTCTGATTTTGCGTATTGTCAAAATGCTCAAACGTGGACTCGCCGATGACTTCAAAAAGCTCCCCCTCAGTAAAAGTCGTTTCTGTTTGTTGCGTATAACTCGAATCTGCAAAAAGGCGCACAGGGCTGACCGTCACAGCCGCCCGACGATTCATTATGATTTGGGAAGCGGTGTCGGCTTTAATCCCAGTTGTAAAAAAAAGACACAAGAAAAATATGCCAACGGAACGAGTCATAATTTTATTTTTAGATTCTTAAATGCTTGAAAATCTTGTTTTTAGCTGCAAAAACAATTCCAAATTGCTCTTTTGTTTGCATGAACAAAAATGCAATTTTTTTTTAAAATCTCTATCTTTTAGCTCAAACGTTTTTAGTTTTGTCACGATGATTTTTTTGTCATTCTGAACGAAGTGAATAACATTCAGATTCTTTCACTTCGTTCAGAATGACAAAAAACACACGTTATTATATACCAATTACTTTTGTAATTTTACAACAAAACTTTCTTAGGAGTGATGATAAAATAAAGTGCCAAACTTATATTTTATAAAGCTGTTGAATATCAACGTTTTACAAACTCATCATTCATCATTCATCATTCATCATTTCTTATGGATATAACTGCCGTACCGATATTTTACGAAAAACTCAGCGACAGCTTGGAGCGTCAAACCCTGCTTAAACTCACCTTATCGCGTTTGCGGCATCATTCTGATGTCAAAAACATTTATGCGCGATTAGTTATGGTTAAAAAACAACCTAAAATTCAGTTCACTTTTCGTTTTGCGACACGCGATGAAGTCAAAAACTACGATTATACTGAGGGGGTGCTTTTTATAAAAGAACAATTGGGTGAAACCTTTTTAACGGCTGATTTATTTACTACAGAAAACGATTTTTCGTTGTTATTCAATAAAAAAGTGGATAATGCGCAGTTTGTTGTCAAAAAAACGGCTTCAAAACCGCGGAATACTGAGGGGGGCATTTTACAACACAATCAAGAGAAAAAACGCCTACTCAACCCTGCACAGCCTTACTTTAATGCCCTTAACATTACAGATTCAAAAGGCAACATCACGCAAAAAGGTCAAAAAAAATTCAAACAGATTGATAAGTATATCGAAATTATCGCCGCATTGTTGCGCGAAGCCGACTTGCCCGATGATGCTCAAATAGCCGATTTTGGCAGTGGCAAAGGCTATTTGACCTTTGCTTTGTACGATTATTTGAAAAATACCTTAAAAACCAACCCCTCAGTATCGGGCTATGAATTGCGTGAAAACTTGGTTACTTTTTGCAATGAGTTGGCGCAAAAATGCGATTTTGATGACCTTCAGTTTTTTGCGCAAGACATTAATACCGTGGAAATGAAGGCATTAGACATGCTCATCGCCCTTCATGCCTGCGACATTGCGACTGATATTGCCATTGCCAAAGGCATAAAAGCAGGAGCAAAAGTCATTGTTGTTGCGCCTTGTTGCCACAAACAATTGCGTAAAGAATTAAAAGTTAAAAACGAAATGCAGCCCATTTTGAAACATGGCATCCTCGAAGAACGCCAAGCGGAACTGCTGACAGATGGCATTCGCGCCTTACTTTTGGAGTCAAAAGGCTATAAAACAAAGGTTTTTGAATTCGTTTCGACGGAACATACGCCTAAAAACGTCATGATTGTGGGTATTAAAACGGATAAACCTAAGACGACGGCAACAGCGCAAGTTGCAGCGATCAAAAAACATTACGGTATCGATACGCATTATTTGGAGACGCTTTTGGCGTAAAACGACGTTACTATTTATTGCATCACACA
>JANMJN010000893.1:0-1772 GCA_031371355.1 Saprospiraceae bacterium | reverse complement strand
TTAGTGCGTACCCCCCCCCGCAGGAAAGGTCGGTGATTTTACCAGTTTTTGATTCGTGTGTGGGCATAAACTTATGCCAGAATGATGAGGAGATTGATAATTTCTCATGTTTAAGTAATTTTAGGTTGTAAAGAAAAGATAGACGTAATGAGCCAGCCTGTGCAGACTGACTAAACTATACATAAGACCTATATCAAACAGAGTGTAAAGATTAAATGGGGACTAACGGAGATTCGAACCAAGTTACTAAAACCGCTTCCTACAAGCTTTTTTAAAACATTGTACAAACAATGGTTCGTGAAGAGTTAGGCAGCGATTTTGCCCATATCATATAGCGTTTTGAGTGCTGGGTGATTTTTTGTGAGGTTCGGGATATTGACGAACACGTCAAAAACTCTATTTATCATCAGTTCATTGAAATACTGCGTTTTAATATCGGCCATTGAAAAGGCACCTCGATGTGATTTTTCGATGGACAGATGGTGTGCCACTTTGGCTACTGACACAGCGGTCAGCGACATGTTGAAATGATACTCCAGCGCTTTTGGGTGTCGGCTTTGGGTGTTTTCCAAGCCGGTGTGTTGCTTGGCATCTCGGTAAAGGAACTCGATTTGGAAACGGCTTTTATACCAAGGCCAGATGTCTTGAGCGGGGAACTCTAAATCGGTACAGATAAATATTTTGACCGACTTGACAGCGTCATTTTCCTTCAATTCATGGACGATGGCCACCTTGACCAATCGTTTGAGCGACTTGACATATACCACTCCCCCGTAAATACGGTGCTCCTCGGTTTGAGCGATGCAGGGCAATTGCCCCGTGTCGGGATTTTTGGCTGAGAAACGGTCGCCATATTTTTTAGGTCGCCCCTTTTGGCCTTCTTTTTTGGGCGGTGGCGCATAGTGCATCACCGCATCGTCGCGCAAGCGGGTAATGACGTGCAAACCGTTGTCGAGGGCTGTGTCTACAAATGATCTTTTCGAAAAATAGGCATCTACGGCCAAATATCTGCTCATTTTAAGCAATTCTGGCGCTTGTTGCTTCAACAAACCACAGTAAAAGCTCATCAAGCCCTGGCCTTCTTCAAGCAATGTCTGGGCAGCATAATAGTGTAAAGCAGTGTTGGCACCTATGTCCACTGCCGCAAAACCGCACAGCTCCAAACCCCACTTTGCTTTGCCCGCACAACCAGACCAAAAGTAGCCCACGCCGGGTGTATGCTTGCCACTTTTAGAGATATATGAAGGGTCGAAGGCGATCATACGCTGGCTACCTGTATGTTCTTCAACCAAGCTCCGGTTAAACGCCCGAAAGTCAAAACCCATTTCGTGATGGTTCCGGTACGTCTGCTCATGTCTCTGACCGTAACGCTCAAAATTCAAATAGGTGTACCGGCCTCGAAGGGTCAAGAACAAATTCAGGTGGTGCTGAAAAAAATCGCGTTGCCATTTGTTTATTTCAGACATTTCTCGCAGTATTGCGCTTGTGATCGTTTCGACGTTCATGGGCAGAAGTTGGTTTTTGTTTCGAATCACAAACCTACACTTTTGCCCTTTTTTATTAATATGTTTTCAACTCGGCTCCGCCGAGTAACTCTTCACGAACCATTGAAAGAGACACTAATTTTAACTTATTCCCAATAGAAGATTTTACCTCACTCAATTTTCTATCTCTTTCTTTCGTCGATTTAATTAATGAAAATCGCGATTTTATTACAAATTTTTGTACGTTAATTATTATTGGATCATGATGCTTTTTAGCAAAATAATACT
>JANMJN010000889.1:0-1723 GCA_031371355.1 Saprospiraceae bacterium | reverse complement strand
GAAGCGGCGGTCAAAGCGGCGAATAAAGACGACGCAACGCTGTTCATTTCGCCTCAATTCACGTCGTTAAAAGACTTAGAAGACCACAAACACGATGAAAATCATCTGTTTTGGGCAAGTAATAATTGGCGAATCGGTGATGAATCGGTGTCGAGTAAAAAACGGAAAATGGCAGAGGCGTTCAGTAGTTTCAGCTTAGTGGACTCGATGATTGACCACGTTTGCGACCCTAAATTGTTTCCAAAATTGAAAAAAATCATTGTTATAGGTCATTCGGCGGGTGGGCAATTTGTGCAACGTTATGCTGGCATGACTCCAATGCCCAATATACTGAGGGGGTATAAATTTCGATTTATTGTCATGAATTCTTCCTCTTATCTCTACTTTGATGACCGCCGACCTGTCAAAAAAGGGGATGTTTTGACTTTCGTAAAACCCGATTCAACAGGTTGCGGCGATTACAACGACTACCCCAAAGGTTTTGAAAAACTCAATCCTTATGCTTCAAAAATCGGTGAAGCAGCCATAAAACAGCAATTTTTAACCCGCAACATCGCCTTTATTTTCGGCGGCAGTGATGTGGATATGAACGACCCAAGTATGGACAAGTCGTGCAGTGGCAATCTTCAAGGGCGTTTTCGCCTTGAACGGGGGCAGTTTTTTTATGAATATGTGCAATTATTTTCAAAAAAAGAAAAAATACACAAGATAGAAGTCGTACCGAATGTGGCGCACAGTGGTGAAAAAATGATTAATTCAGTGGTTACTCAAAAATATTTGTTTGAGTGAGTCACATTTACTGAGGGGGCGTAATATCTAAAAATCTACTTGATACACTTTACTCATTTGCTGCTCATTGAGGCTATCGGGCAGTAGCCGAAAGGCCGCGTTGCGTAAATAAATCAAGGCTTTATTTTGCCATTGCGCCGCTTTGCCAATCGCCCAAGACGTGTTAACAATGTAATGCGTCCTCTTTAAACGCCTTTGCTCAAAGGATTTGAAAGCCAAAGCGATATTTTTCTGAGTCTTTATTACTTCCGCAAGAACAACCGCATCTTCTATGGCTTGGCACGCACCTTGTCCCATATTGGGCGTTGTTGCGTGTGCCGCATCGCCAATCAAAACAATGTTATTGAAAGCATATTGAGGAATAGGTTTTAAATCAATAATGTCATTCCACAACAAATTTTCGTCTTTTGTTTGCCCTAAAACCTCAGGAATCGGATGGTGAAAGTTATTAAAGACTTGCTGCAAATCATGCACTTTAAAAGCCTTCATGGTTGGGTCATTTTGAGGTGCATTGATGCATGCAAACCAATAAATCTGATTGTTTGCCAACGGCACAATGCCAAAACGTCCGTTTGTGCCCCATGTTTCGGAGGTTTCTTTCAAGTTTAATTGGGCATTGTCAATCACGGCGCGCCAACAAGTGTAACCCGCATAACGTGGTTGGCTATTGGGCAACAATTTTTGACGAATGGGTGAATGAATACCATCGGAAACAATTAAATAATCGGTATCATAGCTCGTTCCGTCGCTGAATTTAACAGTCACTGTGTCGCTGTTTTGCTCAAAATCTATGGCTCTTTTGTTTGTAATAAGAGAATACGGGTCTAATTTGGACATCAAAACCTTGTGCAATACGGCACGATGGATGGTAAAATTATCTACACCATATTTAATACACATGGCCTCGCTGTTTGTGCGCGTAATGAGCTTTCCC
>JANMJN010000866.1:0-2489 GCA_031371355.1 Saprospiraceae bacterium | reverse complement strand
ACAACATTACGCTCCTGCGGCAAGTTTTCCTTTTGAATACTTCGGCGGCAGAAACAGCGACAATGGCGAGGGGCAAGACATCAATTTGGACAATGCCCAAGCATGGATAAATAAGGACAAAACAAAGCCTTATTTGTTGATTGTTGCGACAAATCAGCCGCTTGGTCCTTGGACTCGCGGCAATCAGGAGCAATATAAAGCGAGTAAATTGACGATTCCGCCGCACTTGGTGGATACAAAAGAAACACGCAAAGAATTGGTGAAATACTACGCCGAAATCACTTATGCCGATAGCCTTGTCGGGTATTGTATGAATATGATTGACACGCGCAAAACGAAGGACAATACCATTTTTATGTTTGCAAGTGAACATGGTACATCGTTGCCTTTTGGCAAATGGACGTGTTACAATATGGGTTTGAAAGCGGCTTTTATCGCACGTTGGCCCAAAGTCATTAAGCCTTCGACACGGACACCTATCTTAGCACAATACATTGACGTTGTGCCAACGCTTTTTGAAGCAGCAGGCGGCGACCCCAAAACACTGAGGGGTAATAAAGAAAAAACAATGCAGCTCGATGGCAGAAGTTTTTATGCGACTTTGAAAGGACAAAATACGGAAGTTCGGAAATATGTTTATGGTGTGCATACGACGCGGGGCATCGCAAATGGGTCTGAAAACTATCCTGTGCGGTCTATCCAAGACCACGATTATAAATTGATTTGGAATATCAATTTCAAGGAAACTTTTTATTGTTCGGCGGCGAAAGTGGGGGCTAAAATGTATGAAGGTTGGCTTGTGGCAGCAAAAGACAATCCGAAAGAGTTGGAACACGCTAAATTGTACAGAAACCGCCCTGAATTTGAGTTGTACAATATCAAAACCGATAAATATGAACTTAACAATCTCGCTGCCGATGCGTCTTTGCAAAAAATCAAAGACAATTTATTTGTGGAATTGAAAAGCTGGATGAAGGATCAAGGCGATAAAGGCATCGAAACGGAATGGTTGGCTTTGACACGCTTTAAAGGCGATACGACGAAGTGGCGGAATGGGAATGATTGAGTGATTGGTACAGATTTACTAAATTTTTAAAATTTAGTAAATCTACCCCCCCTCAGTATTTTCAGCAGAAAAATATCAATTATCAATTTTAAAAACAAATTTTTAAAATGAAATCATTAAAATACCTTATCGTTTTTATTCTTCTCTTTCAATTGTCATGTGCATCTATACAAGGGCAAACAGGAAAAAGCACGGCTTCGAAGTCGAACATCATTTTCATCCTCGCAGATGACTTAGGCACAGGCAACGTCAGTTGCTACGGCTCGGATAATTTCAAAACGCCCAATATTGACAAATTGGCGAGTACAGGTATGCGTTTTACGCACGGCTACACTGCGCCGTTGTGTGGTCCTTCGAGGTCGTTGATATTGACAGGTCGTTATCCGTTTCGAACTGGTACGACAAACCAAGATAAAGTTGGAGAGTTGAAGCCCGCAAATGAAGTTTGTACGCCAACTGTCTTAAAATCAGCGGGTTATGTCACAACAATGGTGGGTAAATGGTCGCAATTTCCTTTGCAACCTTCGGATTTTGGTTTTGATGATTATTTACGCTTTCAAGCGAGTGGCAAGTATTGGAATACCCAAGGTAAAAATAAATCTTACACCGAAAATGGGAAAGAAGTGCCTTTGCGGGACAAAGAATATTTGCCCGATGTGATGCACAATCACGTGGTTGATTTTATTTCAAAGAATAAAAACAAGCCGTTTTTTGCGTATTATTCCATGTCGCACATTCATGCCGAGATTTTACCGACACCCGATAGCAAGCCCGATAGCAAGGATTTATACACCGATAACATCAATTATATGGATAAATTGGTCGGAAAACTCGTTAAAGTATTGGACAGCTTGAAATTGAGAGAAAATACCTTAATCGTTTTTATGGGCGATAATGGTACGGCAGCTGAAGGCGCCGTTCGTGCAACAATCAATGGTAAAAAACTGTCGGGCAAAAAAGGCGATATGCTCGAATGTGGCAGTTTAGTGCCGTGGATTGCGAATTGGAAAGGGGTTATCAAACCTAAAGTATTGGAGGATTTGGTGGACGCAACCGACCTTATGCCGACTTTTGCCGAATTAGTTGGTGCAAAATTGCCCGAAAATGTGATTTTAGACGGGACGAGCTTTGCGCCACAATTGAAAGGTCAAAAAGGCAACCCCCGCCAATGGATATTCATGGAACTCGGCAATCAATGGTATGCCAGAGAAGCCAAATGGAAATTGAACCGCACCAATGAGCTATTCGACATGAGCAACGCCCCTTTTGAAGAGAAATTGGTCGCCGCCGATACAAAAGACGAAGCCGCTATTGCTGCCCGTCAACGCTTAACAGGGGTGTTGGCTAAACTGAATCCTGAAGGCGGCTTTGTAGATGATGCCGACGGCAGTGGCAGACATAAAAACAATGTGGATAAAAAGAA
>JANMJN010000698.1:0-3049 GCA_031371355.1 Saprospiraceae bacterium | reverse complement strand
CGAGAAACAAATCTCCTCTGCGCGAAACAACCCTCCTCTGTGCCCGAACGCACTCCCTCTGTCGAGGAACGCGCTTCCTCTGTGCGGGAACACGCTTCCTCTGTGCAGGAATGTATGTCCTCTGTCGAGGAACAAGCTTCCTCTGTGCGGGAACACGCTTCCTCTGTGAAGGAATGTATGACTTCTCTTAAATTATTGATTTTTAGTGAATACAGGTAACTTCGGATAACTCAATTTGATACTTAAAAATGCCGTTAGGCATGGTAATAAGCCTATTTCAGTTTATCAATAAAACCCAACATCAAAACAGCATCTTCTTCATCAATAGGGTTACTGATGTCGTTTTCTTTGCAAAATGCTAAGATTTCCTCTCGTTTAGGACGTGAAACAGCGGCGGTGGCTTTCAAAATATCTCCTTTTGATAGTTTTATTTTTGTCGTTTTTTTGTTTGCATCAATGATATAATACGATTCCACGGACTCAAAGCTGTCGTATTTTCTGCCGACAACTGCCACCCCTTTATCAACATAATCTGCTTTGATGAATGTTTTCTGTGTATGTTTCACCAAAGAGTATTGATGCCCTTCAAAAATGATTTGGACATAACGAAGCATCGTCGGAAATTCAGGCAATAAACGTTTTCGATACATCAAAAAGGTGTCTTTGAATGTCAAATCAAGCCCCATGATGCGTTTGTCGGTCAAAATGCGTTCTATTTTATCGGTAGTCAAAACCCAAATTTCACTCTCTTCAGCATTGAGTTTGAACTTTAAATGTGGGTCTTCTGAACGGCTCGAATCGGTCAAAATAATATTGCCTTCTTTCCATTCATCGTGAACAAAAGGGTGTCCGCGCAATTCGACTTCTGGGTTTTTAGTCGTCATCAAAGGTTGGTTGCCGCGTAGGACGCTCGACCAGTCGTTTTTTGAAAGTCTCCCTATATTGTTTGTCGGCGTATTTTGTCCTTTTCCTTCCATAAACAGAAGCAAACAAAGGAGTGTAAAGATGTTTGATTTCATGACTTATTTATTTAAAAATGAAAGAGTAAAGTATGAGACAAAATTGAGGGTTTTTATGCAGAAAAAAATGATTATTTACTGAGGGGTATTATTACTTTAACGACTATTCATTTGAATCATCGAAGTATATATATCTTTGTTGGTAACCAATCATTCATTTTCTAACAATAAAAACATCTTTAAATGTCAAAACAAAACGTCCTCTTCGTTTTTCTTCTATTGCTGTCGGTCAATAGCATTGCACAACCTAAAATCATGGGTTTTACACCTGCCAATGCGGCTAAACAAGCCGATTGGGAAAAACAATTCGATGCGCAACTCAATCCACAAAACTTAGATACGTGGATGCAATTCCTCACGTCGCATCCACATCACGTCGGCTCGCCACATGACAAAGCAAATGCCGACTATATGCTCAATTTATTCAAAAGTTGGGGCTTCGATGCTAAAATTGAGACCTATAATGTCTTATTTCCAACACCTAAGACAAGGGTTTTAGAATTGTTGGGTGCAAAACCTTATAAAGCCAAACTGGAAGAATCCGCTTTGAAAGAAGACAAAACCAGTGGTCAGAAATCAGAGCAATTGCCGAGCTACAATGCCTTCTCTGCCGATGGCGATGTGACGGCTGAATTGGTCTTTGTCAACCGTGGCATCCCTGCCGATTATGAAGAATTGGACAAAATGGGTATTGATGTGAAAGGTAAAATCGTGATTGCCAAATACGGCGGTTCATGGCGTGGCATCAAACCCAAAGTAGCGGCTGAACACGGAGCCATCGGTTGCATCATCTATTCCGACCCTGCCGACGATGGTTATGTGCAAGGCGATGTCTATCCTGTGGGTCCGTTTCGTCCCAAAGATGGTGTGCAACGGGGTTCGGTGATGGATATGCCCGTTTACCCCGGCGACCCTTTGACGCCGAATGTCGGTGCAACGGCGGATGCCAAGCGTTTGGATAGAAAAGATGCGATAACGATTATGAAAATCCCTGTTTTGCCCATTTCTTATGAAGATGCTTTGCCGCTTTTGTCGTCTTTGGGTGGCGAAGTGGTGCCTGCTAAATGGCGAGGTGGCTTACCGATTACCTATCATGTGGGACCGAGCAAAGACAAAGTGCATTTGCAATTGGCTTTTAATTGGGACATCAAACCTGTCAACAACGTTATCGCTAAAATGGTGGGTAGCGAATTCCCAGATGAATGGGTGATTCGTGGCAATCATCACGATGGTTGGGTCAATGGTGCGGGCGACCCTGTCAGTGGCTTGGTTGCTGAGTTAGAAGAAGCACGAGCTGTTGGTGAATTGGCAAAAAAAGGTTTCAAACCCAAACGTACGCTCGTTTATTGTGCATGGGACGGCGAAGAACCGAGTTTGTTGGGCTCTACGGAATGGGTGGAGCATCATCAAGATGAATTGAAGCAAAAAGCCGTAGCATATATCAATTCCGATGGCAATGAGCGTGGCTTTATCGGGGCGAGTGGTTCACATACTTTGGAGACGTTTTTTAATGAAATTACTGAGGGGGTCATGGATCCTCAAACGGGCATCACGATTAAGGAGAGGCGTTATGCTAAATCCATTGTTGATGCGGATAATAACAATCGCGCTAAACTTTTGGGCAATAAACACATGAAATTGGGTGCTTTGGGTGCGGGTTCTGATTATTCGCCTTTCTTTCAACATCTCGGTATTGCCAGCATGAATCTTGGATTTGGTGGTGAAGCCGAAGATGGACAATACCATTCTATCTATGATTCTTACGATTTGTTTGTCCGTTTCAAAGACCCGGGCTTTAAATATGGTGTGGCTTTGTCGAAAACGGCGGGGCGTGTCATGTTGCGTTTAGCCAATGCCGACGCCTTACCTTTTGATTTCAATACGTTTTATAAAACCGTTAATGAGTATGCCGCCGATGTGAAATCCCTTTTGGACAATACGCGGACTGAAACTGAGATGGAGAATAAAATGATTAAGGAAAAACTGTTTGATGTGGCAAAAGACCCGACGAAACAGTATAAATCGCCAGC
>JANMJN010000680.1:0-3758 GCA_031371355.1 Saprospiraceae bacterium | reverse complement strand
GCACCCGTTTTGAATTTGTTGAAATGGGATTCGCCAAAGAATATCGCAGCAACAGCCAGTTTTTTTATCCTTATCAATTCAATTTCGGGGTTGGCTGGGCAATTAACTAAAAATCCGCGACTAGATTGGGCTTTTGTTCTCCCTTTAATGTGCGCCGTTTTGTTAGGTGGGCAATTGGGTAGCAGACTGACCACTTTTCGATTCAATCAAACACTTGTGCGGCAACTGACGGCAGTCTTAGTTTTGTATGCAGGTGTAAATATATTGTGGAATAACATTTGAATTATATTGTTACATGGCTGTGCGGTTAAATTGTTGATTAACCATACAACCTTACAACATTCAACAATACATAATATGACATTAGAAATCCTCACATTTGGCATAGCCCGCGACATCATTGGCAGTTCTGTTTTGACAGTAGAAATGGCGGAAGGAGCAACCGTTGATGAGTTAAAACGGCAAATTTTAACGCTATATCCACGTTTTATGGCACTTTCATCGCTTATGATAGCCGTCAATGCAGAATATGGCAATGAAACAACGATGTTGCATGAGGGCGATGAAATTGCTTTGATTCCGCCTGTGAGTGGCGGATAGTTACCGCTCAAAAAAATCATCATTCATATTTCATCATTCATCATTATAAAAAATGATTGACATTCAACTCCTTTCTACCCCCCTCAGTATCGCAGCCTGTGAAGCCTTCGTAGAGTCACACGAAGTCGGTGGTGCCGTCGTTTTTATTGGGACTGTACGGAACAAAACGGGTGCAAAATCGGTCACTCGCCTTGAATTTGAGGCTTATGCACCTATGGCTATGCGTGAAATGGAAAAAATTGCTGAACGCGCTTTGTCCACGTTTTCGGTTTTTAAAATCAGTATTCATCATCGCGTTGGTATTTTAGATATCGGTGATGTCCCTGTCGTTATTGCCGTTTCGGCACCTCATCGTGGGGCTGCCTTTGATGCTTGTGAATTTTGCATTGATGAATTGAAGAAAACTGTGCCTATTTGGAAAAAAGAGGTTTTTGAAGATGGGGAAGTTTGGGTTGCCGCACATCCTTGAAATTTTAATAAAGTTTTAACGGCACATAATTTTGTGACGAAAAAGACGTTTTCCAAACATTCTTTCATCATTCAACCAACGATTATTCTCTCAACCAAGCAGAGAAATCTTAAAATCCAACGACATTTCTATATGACACATTCTCTACATTTTGCGTTTCAAAATTTATTTTTCAACAAAAAAATGGGTGAATTATGTCAAAAATTCTGGCTTTTTGCTGCTCTTTTCTCTTCTTTTCCAATATTGCGTTCTCTCAAAACTTTGAGGTCGGCTTGACACTCGGTGCAACGGCTTACAACGGTGATATAGATATTGTTGCCAAAAATGTAGGCTCTGCTATCAATCCCGCTATCGGTCTTTTGGGCAAATATCGGTTGTCAAACAGCTTTTTAGTACGTGGGCAAATCTTGGTAAGCAAATTATCTGCATCTGAAAAAAATCACCCAGCGGCATGGCGACAAGAGCGTGGGTTGTCCTTTGTATCCAAATTAACTGAAATTTCGGCATTACTTGAATATGAAGTGATAAACAAAAGTCGGTTCACAGGCTTTACTTTTGGTGGTCTTGGCATCTCATATTTTAATCCAAAACCAGATTTTAATTTACCAAATAAGTACATTGATGATGTAAACCCTGATGCACAAGCAGATTATAAAAAACATACATTGATAATACCTCTTGGAGTGGGTATAAAATATAGTCTGCCTAAAGACTTTTATCTTTCTGCTGAAGCGGGCTATCGGTTTGTATTTACAGACTACCTCGATGGCATTTCAAAAGTAGCAAATCCTAAACGCAACGATGCTTATTATTACACTGGTCTGTCCTTGACAAAGGCTTTTGGCGGTGGAAAATCGGGTGCAAATCGGCAGTACAAGCAGGGCGATGCGAATTGTCCGAAATTTTAAGGTTTTTGACGTCTCCTATTAGTCTTAAAAAAAGACGAAATGTCTAAAATACTGAGGGGGGTATTTTAGGCATTTTCATTTGTTATGGCTTCAAAGTTTTCATAAAAAACATCGTATCAACGGGCATCAATGGATAGTTGAATGGCAAATCCTGTTTTAGAATTTCCACAAAACCATTTTTTTCATAAAAACGATGTGAAGCTTTTAATCGTCGAACAGTACCTAAATACAAAGCCGACATCTGATTATCTATCGCCTTTTTTTCTAAGATGTCAAACAGTTTCGCGGCAACACCGGACTCTTTTCCGCGATAATCGGCTCGCACAAACATCTTTCGGATTGTACCAAACGCTTCACCATTGTCAATCAAAGCGATGGTGCCAACGACATCGTTTTGTTCATTGACAGCCATCCAAAATTCACCATTTCGTTGTTGATAGAATTGATCAATATTTAATAAATCGGGCTGATCTGCCAAAGTCACGGGCACTTGAAATTCAATTTGTTGTATGGTTGTTATCAGTGTCACGATTGAATCTCGGTATGAGTGTTCGTACGTTTTAATTTCTATCACAGCAACGGAATTTATTGATTTATTTGTTTGATTTATTTGAATTTCGATGGTTTATTACTCAATTTTGGGCGATATACTGTCCGAAGGAGTCCTCACGGAGAGAGATGTATCTTCTTGTTTTTTTGTCGGAAGATTGGCAAAATAAACTCCTGAAAGTATCAAAACCAAGCAAGCGATTTGCATCATTGTTATGGTTTCGCCATACCAAACGCCCCAAAAAATAGCGACAAAAGGTATGGTGTAAGTGACCAATGAAGCAAAAAGGACATTCGTTCTTTTGAGTAACATATAAAAAAGAATTTGAGCGATAGCTGTACCGATTACACCTAAAATGACCGACGCAAAACTGGCTTTTAAAAAAGCAGCGTCTGTCCATGATGTTTCAAAATAACCTGTAAAAATAAGGATAACCAACGCTGGAATCGCTAAAATAGGGAAGGCGATCGCTGCAATATTGACCGAACCGACTGAACCCAAATGATGCGCTAAAATGTTGCCGTTCCAACCATAACCGATTGTGGCTAAGACGACGAGGAGTGAATAGCCGATTTGGTCATCGAGTTTAAATCCGTCTTTTTGTATGAAAAGCAAGCATAAACCGACAAAACCAATCAATACGGCGCCGATTTTCTGTGGTGTTGTCTTCATTTGAAAAAATAAAACACCTATCAAAATCGCAAAAAGGGGTGATAAAGCATTGACAATGCCCGCCAAGGAACTATTGATATGCTCTTCGGCGATACAAAATAGAAAGGCGGGTATGAAACTGCCAATGGCTGCCGAAGACACGATATACTTGACTTTGCCCTTCGGAATGTGTCGAAATTGGCGCAAACAAATAGGTAACAAGACAACACCAGAACTAAAAATGCGCATGGCAGCGACTTGGTAAGCCGTTAGTTTCACAAGCCCTTCTTTTATCAATATAAAAGAACTGCCCCAGATGAGGGTTAGCAAGATAAAAAGCCCCCAATTCATGATATTTTTCATGGTGCAAAGCAACGATGTTTTCTAGGATTCTTAGGTATTTAGTAGTAAAATAATGTTTTGGAGATACTTGTTTCATGGAAATACTGAGGGGTATATTATTTGTTTAGAACAACCCTGAAAACATCTTTCGTATTGCTTACAGTCATAATATTGTTTTTTTTGATATACTTTAGTTCTTCGGTAGTTGGCAGCCAGTACTTTTTCCCCGTTTTTTCAT
>JANMJN010000048.1:0-4130 GCA_031371355.1 Saprospiraceae bacterium | reverse complement strand
TGGTTGATGAAAAAGATGCACTGTTAATTTATCCAAAAGCAAAAGAGCAAGAAATTAAACAAGTGACAGAGACGATTAAGAAATTGAAAGGGCAAAAATATCTATAAATAAACACTTACTACTTGCCTGTAAAATCTATCTTTTGGAAAAAAAGAGACTAAAAATTGCGCTTGTTGCCAATTCTTCTTGGAATATTTACAATTTTCGCCTAAATATACTTGAGATACTTATCGAGAATGGTTATGAAGTCATCGTCATCGCTCCCTTAGATATTTATAGTCATTATGGCAACGATTTTCCAACCGTTCGGCACATTCCTCTTCAATATTTGGCACGTCGAAGTATCAATCCTTTTAACGATATATTATTCGGTATTGAGTTATTTTCCATTTATCGAAAAGAGCATCCTGATATTTTATTGCACTACACCATCAAACCGAATATTTATGGAGGCATCGTGTCTCGATTTTTGGGCTTACCGACCATCGCTTGCATAACAGGTTTGGGCTATACATTTATCAGAACAGGTTTTGTGCATTGGCTAACCAAACACTTGTATCGCTTTGCTTTTGGACGTGTAGAGCGTGTTATTTTTGAAAATATAGATGATCGTTTACTTTTTAATGATTTAAAAATCGTTGAAGCCGCAAAATCGGTTTCAGTTAAAGGTTGTGGTATCAATATCGAGCGATTTTACCCCATGCCTCATTGGGAAAAATCGCTACAAAACGCCCGAGTGTTTACATTCATCGGGCGTTTTTTGCATGACAAAGGCATTGTCGAATTTGCTGAAGCCGCTCGATTGGTGAAGCAAAAATATCCAGAAACATTGTTTTGGCTTGTCGGCGAGATTGATAACGACAATCCAGCCGCCATTCACTCCAACATACTGAGGGGGTGGATATTAGAAGGATTGATTGAAAACAAAGGCTTTATGGACGATGTCCGCCCTTTTATTGCTGCAAGCGACTGCATTGTTTGCCCGTCTTATCGGGAAGGCATGCCGCGTGTGCTTCTGGAAGGTATGGCAATGGAGCGCACCATCATCACAACCGATGTGCCTGGTTGCCGGGAGGCTGTTGTTGACGATGTCAATGGTTTTTTAGTAACTGTAAAATCAGCACAAGCTTTAGCCGATGCCATGTGTCGTCTGATTGAATTGACGGATGACAGGCGAACTGAAATGGGCAAAAAAGGACGCGAAAAAGTAATGCTGGAATTTGACCAAAAACTTATTGCGGCAGATATTTTAACAGTCATTGAAACGGTTATTCATAAAACAAATACAGACTACACACACCGAAATTTACTTATTTCTTGAAAGACATACTTTTTTTGACCTACTATTTACCACCTATTCGTTCTGTGGGTGTTCGACGCAATTATCTTGTCATGGAACATCTGGCGTTTCATTTTGACCACGTATTTGCGATAACAACAAGCAATAGACATCGCTTACCGATTGAAAATCAATTGCTTGACTTTGTTGAAATCCATGAAGCCTGCACTATAGATTACCGAACAGTCAGCACTTGGTTCAAAAAAGAAAGAGCTCATGTTCATTTTTCGGAGGGTTCAAAATCAACTTGGTTGGGTCAGTTTTTGGTTAAACTCAATCGCAGTTTCCCTTTCAATTTGCTGTGGGGTGAAGGCGGTTTGGTCTATATCATCCACAGCTTTTTCATCGCCATAAAGTTGATTCGACATAATAATATCAGCCATATTTATTCATCGCTGTTGCCATATTCTGACCATGCCGTTGCGCATTTACTAAAAATATTTTATCCAAAAATCTTTTGGATAGCCGATTTTCGTGATTTGCACGTCGAACCACACTATGATATTGTTTTTTGGCGAACGTTCCAACATTGGTGCAATCGCCAAATTCTTAAAAGAGCAGACCTTGTAACGACCGTTTCAGAAGGTTTAGCGCAGCATCTGAGAGCCTATCATCCCAATGTTTATGTTTTTCAGAACGGTATTGCCCCCATCTCCAAAGGAGTCCTCTCGGACAGTATCAATGGTCAAAAAACGCTTTCTGACCATAATTTTCCTTCAAAATTTACAATTTGTTATACAGGTTCTTTGTTTGGGGATGATAGAAATCCGAGTCTTATACTCTCTATTCTTAAAGAACTTGTAACAGAAGGTTTATTTAAAACAACCAATTTTCAGTTTGTTTATGCTGGAAAAGATACAAAATTGTGGTTGGATTGGGTCAGACGTTATGATTTGACTCCTTTTTTTACAAGTCATGGTATGGTAAGTCTTGAAGAAGCCAAACAACTGCAAAGGACAAGTCATATCAACCTTTTGCTCACATCGGCTACGCCAGAATGGACGGGCGTGATGACTGGTAAGTTTTATGAATATCTTGCAGCGCAGCAACCTGTCATTGTTTTGATAAATGGCACACAAGATATTGAATTTGAAACAATTATGAAGAATTTACAGGCAGGTTGTGTTGTTTATAATGACCGGTCTTATGATGAATTACGTAACTTTATTTTGACTCTTTTTCATCAATTTCAAGAAAATGGGAAAGTAGAAAAGACAATTTTAGTAGAGAAATTGAAGGAGTTGGAATGGTCTTTTTCTGTAGAAAAATTAATGGATATGATTATGAATGTGACGAAATAATCTATTTCTTTTACTTACGCTAAGTAGATAGTATATTTGTATAAATTCAGTCACTCAAAAATAAATAGGAATGGACGCATTAGAATTTTCTACGAAAATAAAGCAAGGAACAATTCAATTACCAGAAAAATATAGTGATTATGGTAATGCTTATGTTCGTGTTATCATACTTATTGATAAACCAGAACCGGTACTTACTCAAAAAGAGAAATTGAGTTTGATTTTCCAAAAAATGAAACAAAAAAATATGTTTCAACAGATTGAAAATCCAACGCAATGGCAAAAACAATCACGAAATGAGTGGGAATAAAGCTCTTTTATTTTGAAACAAAAAAAATACAAAATCCTCACCGTCGTCGGTGCACGTCCGCAATTCATCAAAGCAGCACCCCTCAGTAAAGCGATTGCAGAAAGCGAAAACTTAGAAGAAGTGCTTGTTCATACAGGGCAACACTACGATTATGAGCTTTCGCAACAGTTTTTTGATGAATTGGGTTTGCCGACCCCTCAGTATAATCTCGAAATTGGAAGTGGTCGTCATGCTTTTCAAATGGGGCAGATTCTTATCAAATTGGATGCTGTTTTAGAAAAAGAAAAACCAGACATGGTTGTCGTTTTTGGGGATACAAACTCAACATCAGCCGCAGCGATTACTGCCGCGAAAAATAACATTCCGTTGGCGCATGTCGAAGCGGGTTTAAGAGAATGGAACAAACGTATTCCAGAAGAAATCAATAAATTATTGACCGATTCTGTAACAGATTTGTATTTCTGTCCAACCCAAACAGGTGTTGAAAACCTACAAAAGCAAGGTATGACTGAGGGGGTACATTTGGTTGGCGACATTGGTATAGATTTGATAGTCAACAACTTAGAAAGAATTGAAACCAACAAAGCCTCCCTGTTTGAACGCCTTAATCAGCCTCCAGCCCCACAGGAAAGTCAGAAAACGACCAATCATGAATCACCAATCACGAATCACGAAATTACTGAGGGGGGCTATTTTTTTATGACGTGTCACCGAGCCAGTAATACGGATGATGCCGAACAACTTAAACAGATTTTATCTATTTTTGATGAAATAAAAGAGCCTATTATTTTTCCGATTCACCCACGTACAAAGGAGACAATCAAACAGCATGGTTTGGAACATTATTTGGAAAAACCGCATGTGTATGTGCTTGAACCGATAGGTTTTTGGGATACTCAGACGCTTATTCGTCATGCAAAAATGGTGTTGACAGACTCGGGAGGGGTGGTCAAAGAAGCCTATTTTCATCGAGTGAGATGTTGTATTTTGGACAATCAAATTGAATGGATTGAAGCGGTCAATGAAGGTTGGAGCAAAATCACAGGTGCCAATTGTCTGCGAATAATTGAAGCCATAAAAACTTTTGAGATACCTACGGTGTTTAGTCATTTTTTAGGCGACGGAACAGCAGCACAACAAATCGTTTTTATCATTAATAGTTATCTCAAAAAGAACAAAA
>JANMJN010000581.1:0-3020 GCA_031371355.1 Saprospiraceae bacterium | reverse complement strand
CGTTTCTTAGGTGTTCGGGCGATTGTTGTTAAATCGTTTGCCCGTATCCACGAAACGAACTTGAAAAAACAAGGGATGCTCGGTTTGACATTTGCGGATGTCGCTGATTATGATAAAATTCGCCAAGATGACTTAATTGATATCAAAGGTTTAGATACTTTCGCAGAAGGTAAAAATTTGGTTATCGCCTTGCATCACTCAGACGGTACTTCTGAATCGTTTGAAGTAAAACATACTTACAATGCACAGCAAATCGAATGGTTCCGTGCAGGTTCTGCTTTGAATCACATTCGTGCAACGTTGAAGTAATATACAACACGTAACGCCAAATTACATTTGGTGAAATATAAAAGCCGTTCTCGTTGATTTGAGAGCGGCTTTTAGTTTTTGATACTGAGGGGTAGTTATAGATAATTTGTGGATAAAATATAGATAAAAATTAGAACCCTCAAAATAAATATCGGTAATTTGTGGATAAAATATAGATAAAATGATGCAGAATAAGTTGCAATTTGATTTTTCAACGACCCAACGGCTCATTCAAAAAATTGGTCAACTCGACCAATTCAAAGGAGAATGGAAGCAGTTGGATAAAGACGACAATCGGTATCTAAAAGAGCTGCGAAAGATAGCCACTATACAGAGTATTGGTTCTTCAACAAGGATTGAAGGGAGTACTTTGACCGATGCTGAAATAGCCACGCTGATAAAGAATTTAAAAATATCTAAACTGCAAACCCGGGATGAACAAGAAGTTGTCGGCTATTATGACACTTTGGAAACGCTCATGGATAATTTTATGGATATTGATTTGACTGTTTCGAGTATTCATTCTTTACACAACCTGCTATTAAAATACAGTAGTAAAGACACAAGACACAGAGGTCGGTTCAAGGAACTCACAAATAAAGTTGTCGCTTCATATCCAGATGGCACAACTCGCGTCGTTTTTAATACGACAGAGCCGTTTTTGACAGAAAAAGAAATGACTGAATTAGTAGAATGGACGAATAAAGCCTTTACAGATGCAGAGATACATCCCCTCATTATTATTGGTACATTTGTTTATGAATTTTTGTCAATTCATCCATATCAAGACGGAAATGGACGTTTGTCAAGACTTTTAACAAATCTTTTACTTCTTAAATCAGGCTATAAATTTGTTGTCTATGTGTCATTAGAACATATCATTGAAAGTAAGAAAAAAGAATATTATCAAGCCTTAATGGAAGGTCAAAAAAATAGATACAAAGAGACAGAACCAATAGACAGATGGTTGCTTTTCTTTTTGGATAGTTTAAGTGAATTAACTCTAAAATTAGAGCAAAAAGTAAAAGAATTTAGAAATCTTGGCGCCTATCTAAATGAACGGCAGAAAATTATACGACAATACATACAAGATAACCAGCCCGTTAAAGTTAGCAACATAACAGCGAATTTCCCAGAATATACTCAAGCAACAATCAAAAAGGATTTACAATATTTAATAACAGAATTTGAAATCGATAAAATTGGTGATAAGCGTGGGACGGTTTATGTCGTTAAGAAAAAGGAGGTGTGAAGCAAATCGAATGGGTGCGGATTCATCTACATCAAATTAAATCCGCACCCATCTTGAAATATAATAGTCTTGATATCAAACACATTTTGAGACAGAAATAATAATAAAATATAAAGTTACGATTATGGAAGTATGTTATGATCTAGCAATAGATGAATTTCGCTTAGAGGATAATAACGGTAAGCATAAACTTGTTTACGCCTATTTTGGGCTTGCGATATATTTTGGACAATGTCTCGAAGAAACATTATCTATTATGCTGTGGACAGACAAAATTTCTAAGAATGGAATCAAAGCTACTGAAGAAATTAATGAAATAATCGATTCTATTGAAAACTCTAAGAATACTATGGGAATGTCACTAAAAAAAGTAATGAAATGTTATAATTTACCAGAAACGCAAATTTTCTTATTAGAGGATATTTTGAAAAAGAGAAATTATTTAGTACATAAGTATTTTAAAATTAATATACAAAAATTTTATACAGAAGTCGGACAGTTAGAAATGTTAGAATACTTCTGTGACTTTGTTGATTGCTCCAAATTGTTAGACAATAAATTAATATTACACTATAAATATTACACTGACCAGTTTGGTGTGACAGACGAAATGATTGCTAAAGTAAAGAATGAAATGAAATTGCAAGAAATAAAACGTACAACAATATAATACTTTATTTACTGAGGGGTGACAAAACGCTATTATGAAAAACGCCCGTTTGAGTTTTCAAGCTCAAACAGGCGTTTTTTTTTATACTTCATAACTCATAACTCATACTTAAATTCAGCTCTCTTCAAATTCCGCTGACAAGATACGAATGATTTCATGCACCGTTTCTTCTTCAAGGTCTGAACGACGAATGATTTCTTCGGCTTTCAGATTCAAGACATCACGTGCCGTATCGCAACCGATACGTTTGAGGACATCTACAACCCAATCTTCGAGTTCGTCACGGAATTCGTCAAGGTCAACGTCATCCACTTCGACTTCTTCATCTTCACGGAATACGTCAATTTCAAAACCTGTTAGTTTTGAAGCCAATTTGATATTTGTACCTGACTTACCAATCGCCAACGAGACTTGTTCCGATTTCAAAGTAACCGCAGCACGCATCGTGTTAGAGTCAATTTCAACGCTGCTCACCTTCGCAGGTGTCAATGCACGTTGAATATAGAGTTGCATATTGGTTGTGAAGTTAATCACGTCAATATTTTCATTGCGTAATTCACGGACGATACCATGAATACGCGAACCTTTCATACCGACACACGCCCCAACAGGGTCAATGCGGTCGTCGTAGGATTCGACAGCAATTTTGGCTCTTTCACCTGGCAAACGGACGATTTTCTTAATCGTGATAACGCCGTCTTCGATTTCAGGTACTTCTTGTTCGAGCAGTTTTTCCAGGAATTTCTCATCCGTCCGACTCATAACGATGACAGGTGTAGAGTTTTTCAT
>JANMJN010000558.1:0-7100 GCA_031371355.1 Saprospiraceae bacterium | reverse complement strand
TACCGGTAACGAGATGATTCGTCAGCTAAAGGAGTTCACCCTCCAGAACCTGGTCAATCAGAACGGCAACGCGAACGCGGCGCTCGTGAACAATCTCGGGCGCAACAACATCAATCGGTTTTTGGTTCGCAACCGATGTACTGAGGGAACTTGCATCCCTCGTGTACATGTGAAAATTTTTTCTGGTTTTTGGAAAAAAATCGTTGCTCACATGTCCCTCGAGTTTTGGCTATTACCCCCCTCAGTATCCGGCAGCAAATACGCTTTTAAACCTTTATTGCAAATCTCATGAAGAAGTGCCGAATCTGGGGAACTCACTTTCGTAAGTTCATAGACAAATCGCTTTCGTTTGCCTTTTTAATAATTGTTCATGCAAAAGTACGATTGCATGACGAAGTATAAAGTTTTAATGTGTTAATGAAATTCAAACGTTTGTTAATGCTTCTATTAAGAAACGGCAATAACCTCAAAATGATTCATCCCATTTGTAGATGTCCAAAGTGCATTCTTAGAAAACGCCTTGCCAAAAACTCGACTTAGTTTAAAAGTCAAAATATCTATTTAGATTATATCGGAATTTAATTTTAATTTATGTTTATTTTTCAAAATAATCGAAAGCCAATTAAAATATGAGCTCTATTAAATTTTGAAGTCCTTTGAGGTGCGACGATGACTTTGTAGGTGCCGCTTATCTTTCTACCTTTGCATTATCAATTTTAGAAAAAGTAAAACTATTCTACCTATTAATTATCAAACAGTTTTTTTAAAGCTTAAAGCCAATTAATTTTTAAACATTTAAAAAAGATTCATTCATGAAAGCATTATTGGACAACAGAGGCATGGCGTTACTTTCGTTTGCCGCACTTCTAATCATTTGCTGCGTTGCAGCCGTTTATCCTGCATCTAATCCCGTCGCTACACAAGCATTTGATGGCGTTATGACTGCAAATATCGGGTGGATGCTCGTTGCATCAAGCCTTGTACTATTAATGACACCAGGTTTGGCGTTCTTTTATGGTGGGATGGTTTCTGGTCGCAATATCATTTCCACGATGTTACAAAGTTTCATCGCACTCGGCGTAGTCAGTATATTGTGGTACGTTGTAGGGTTTAGCTTAGCGTTTGGCGATGACATGTACGGTTTAGGTTTTGTGGGTGACCCAAGAACCTTCTTTATGTTTAATAATGTCGGTACAGCGCCGCATCCAACTATTGGAGGCGGTCTGCCTTTAGTACTTTTTGCCGCTTTTCAATTGAAATTTGCAATTATCACACCCGCTTTGATAACAGGTTCATTTGCAGAACGTGTTCGTTTTTGGGGTTATATTGTTTTCATCAACTTATTTGTCATTGTTATTTATTGTCCATTAGCACATATGGCATGGCATCCAGAAGGGTTGTTGTTCAAAAAAGGCGTATTAGACTTTGCAGGTGGTACAGTCGTACACATTTCAGCAGGTTTAGCGGCATTGGCAGGTGCTATGTTTTTAGGTCGTCGCAAAAATGCTATCGAAACTTTACCAGTCAATATTCCATTTGTTATACTTGGCACAGGTTTACTCTGGTTCGGTTGGTTTGGCTTTAATGCAGGTTCTGCTTTAGCTGCCAACGGTTTAGCGGTCAAAGCATTTGTCAATACCAACTTAGCTTCTGCAGTCGCTGGTATCAGTTGGATTATGATGGATACAGTAAGAGGAAAAAAACCATCAGCATTAGGCGCATGTATTGGTGCAGTCGTTGGTTTGGTTGCTATAACACCTGCAGCAGGTTATGTCAGTTATGGTCCAAGTCTTTTCATTGGCTTTACGGCTGCTCTCGTCAGCAACTATGCAGCTGTTGCTTTCAAGAAAACACGTATTGACGATACTTTAGACGTTTTCCCTTGTCATGGTATTGGTGGTATCACAGGTATGATTCTGACTGCTGTATTTGCTACTGAAGGAGGCAAAGGTATCATCACTGGTGAGTGGAATTTATTCATCCAGCATATGATTGCTTTAGCTATAGTTATTCCTTTCGCTTTTGGTGGCTCTTATTTAATGTTCAAACTCACTGCTCTTATTACACCGCTTCGTGTAGATGAAGAGGCGGAAGCAGAAGGCTTGGACATCAGCCAACATGATGAGACAATCATTTTTGAGCCCGCTATTTAAGAAATATTATCGTTTAAGTCGTTTTTATACAAACTGCTTAAAATTATACTGCATTTGATTTGGTTAGTCAAAACAATAAATTAGAGTTAAGGCAGAGAGCATCAATGTGCTTTCTGCCTTTTTTTGTACTTGTATGAGTTTTGTACCCCTCAGTATCGAACCTTAATTTTAAGTCGTCAATATAACGGTGATTATTACACGATTAATCGTTGGGGTCAATTAGTCTCCATTTGCAAACACTTTGAGCCCAAAAATAAGACTGAGATAAGATGAATTACTGGAAACCGCCAGCATTGTTAGTACGTATATATGTACAACCTAAGGTTTGAACTATCACATTTATTTTTAAAACCATTTTAAAACCAAACATCATGAAAAGAATAACTTACTTCATCCTACTAACATGCTTTCAAGTGGCACAACTGTCTGCCACAACCTTTCCTGTTCAAGCGAGCAATTTCGCTTTTACGCCCAATTCTTTGAATATTTCATCAGGAGATGTCGTGGCATTTACCAATGCAGGCGGCTTCCATTTTGTTCAATGGTTGACCGCGCCATCAGGGGCTTTGCCCACGGATTCAGGTACCTTAACAGGAACGCCGCAGAACTATACTTTTACGGTTGTGGGTACCTACACCTATCAGTGTGGCGTTCATGGTTTTTCGATGACCGGTTCCATTACTGTTGCGATTGTCCCCATTGAATTGCGTTCATTTACCGTTGAACCTAAAGAAAATGGGCTATTGTTGACTTGGTTGACGGAAAGCGAAGCAAATACAGACGTTTTTTCAATTGAACGCGCACAATCGGACAGTAAATTCCAAGAAATTGGCAATGTTAAAGCCGCAGGAGAAAGCAAAAAGACCATTCGATACACACTTGAAGATGAGAATCCGCCGTCAGGCAACCTCTATTATCGGCTCAAAACAGTTGATTTTGACCAAACCTTTAAATATTCGGCGGTCATAGCCATACAAATGTTAAAGCCTTTTGACATAAAGGTTTATCCGAATCCGACCAGTCATTACGTCAGTTTTGAGTGGTTTATTCCCAATTCACATCAAATAGAATTGAATGTTGTTGACCTATCGGGTAAAGTCGTTGCTGGTCCTTTTAAGCAGCATGTACATCATGGATTAAGCCGCTTTGATTTAGATGTTTCAACCTTTTCTGGGGGTAAATACATCGCCATTTTGAACAATTCCCAAAACGTTCAACAGTCTTTACCTTTTGTTGTCAATCATTGAGTTTTATAAAAAATACTGAGGGGGCATCAGATGCCCCCTCAGTGTTTTAAAAAAGCATCCTCAAAAACCGCCAAAAACCGCTCACCAATTGGCACTTCCTGTTTTCCAATTTGCAATTTACTTTTTTGAAAAGAAGTGATTTTACTCAACGACACGATGAAGGATTGATGGACACGGCAAAAATCCGTTTTAGGTAATTTAGTTTCTATTTTTTTGAGGTTCAGGCGGGTTAGTATCGGTCTATCGCGATTTATCGTATAAATTTTGACATAATCTTTCAAACCTTCGATGTAGAGAATCTCGTCGGTAAATATTTTAATTTTATTGTATTCTGAAAAAACAATCAATTGAGGACGGATTATCGGTGTATTGTGTCGCACCATCGCATACCGTTCAAATGCTCGTTCAACCGCCATTTCAAAGCGGTTAAAAGGAATCGGTTTCAACAGATAATCCACCGCATTCAGCTCAAAACCTTCCAAAGCATATTGCTCAAAAGCCGTTGTGAAAATAACCAAAGGTGGATTTTCGAGTTCCCGCAAAAAATCAGTACCCCTCAGTATTGGCATCTGAATATCTAAAAAAACAAGGTCAATACCGCCTTCTTTTATACGTTTTTCAGCTTCTTGTGCATTCGAATACGTGTTTTCTAAGGTTAAAAACGGAATTTTCTGAATATCATCAGCCAATATTTTCAAAGCAAACGGCTCGTCGTCAACAGCGATGCAGCGCAAAGTCATGTCAGTTCTATTTTTAGATAAACGTGATACGTATCGTCTTTTTCTGTTATTTCCAAAGTGTGCCGATTCGGATAATGCAAAGCTAAACGCTTTTGAACATTCTGTACGCCAATGCCCGAATCATCGGACTCGGATGGTTTATTTTCATCGAAAATATGATTCCGACTTTGAAAAATCAAGATATCATCTATCGTTTTTATGGAAATAATGATTTCGGAGTGAATTTGACTGTGAAAACTGTATTTGAATGCATTTTCTACAAAAGAAATCAATAAAAGCGGCTCAATCGAATGCCCTATAATCGTTCCTTCTCGCGTAAATTGAACGGCATCAGGATTGGTCAAACGCATTTTTTGAAGGTCAATATAGTTCTGCAAATGGTTGATTTCTTGCTCCAAAGACACTTTATCTTTATTGGCTTGATAAATCATATAGCGCAACAATTGCGATAATTTCACAATCGCATCCTCCGTCGCTGTCGATTTTTGACGCGCCAACCAACGGATATTGTTCAAAGTATTGAACAAAAAATGTGGACTGATTTGTAATTTCAAAACAGACAACTCTGCTGCCATTTTTTCCAACGCCATTTGTTGCTTTTCATCTGCCTGTCGCAATCTGTCGCGCTGCAAAGCCATCCCTGTACTCACACCAACGACCAAGCTAAACGACAAAACAGTACCCAACAGCCGCGCCAAACCCGACCTATCTTTGGGCAAAGGTGGACGCATATAAGTCAAAGAAGGCTGCATCAATTCGGGTAGTTGTGGTCGTGGTGGTGGTACTATATTTTTATTGGATAATCTATCAATCGTCATCATAACTGCAAAACTGACTATCAATACGCCAAAAGACAGAAAGGTTTTTTTCTTTTTTAAAATATTGGGTGTTAGTATATTAAGATTTAAATAAAAAATACCTATTAAAAAAATAGTGCTCAAAAACCTGTTTGAAAGATAGAAATTGAATGACTCCATCTGAAAACTATCCGTCATCATAAAGAACGAAAGCGGTAGAAACATAAAAATCAGCCAACCGAATATGTGCCACAAAAAGGTGTTTTTTTCAATAAATTGCATTGTTCATTATTTATATTGTTTTTACATCGTCTATACTGAGGGGGGGTATTTCATCTGCAAAATTATCCACATTATCGAAGGCTTTGACAAAACTTCTATACACATACAACCTTAATTTCTACACATAGAAAAAAACACATAATGAGAGCCTAGTTTTGAGCGTCTAAACTACTGAACTAAACAATCCTTTGAACGTAAAAATATAATAACATCACATTCATCGTCATACTTATTTAAATATGAAAATTAAAAAAAATCTCGCATTCAGCGACTCAGGCTTTGTTTTTAATCCCTCAACCGGCGATTCTTTCTCGGTCAACCCTATTGGATTGGAAATATTGCGCTTGATAAAATCAGATAAATCAGAGGCTGAAATAACGCAATACATCCTCGATACTTATCAAACCGATAGAGAAACGGTTGAAAAAGACTATTACGACTTCACAAAAATGCTTCAAACACTTAAACTCGCCGAAGCATGAACAATCGTCAAAAAATAACCGTTGCCGTCACGGGCTTGAACAATATTGACAGCCCTGGTCCTGGCATTCCCGTCATTCGCGGCTTGTTGGCGTCAACGATTTATGATGTCCGCATCATCGGTTTGTCCTACGAACCGATGGAACCGGGCATTTATATGCGTGATTTAGTGTCTAAAACTTACCAAATTCCGACTCCTGCAACAGGACAAGCGGCTTTAATGAATCGTTTGCGCTACATTCAAGCGATTGAACACATTGACGTATTGATTCCCAATTTTGATGCGGAATTATTCAATTTCATCAAGCTCGCCGACTCCCTCAGTAGAGAACTCGGTATCAAGACTTTTTTACCGACTTTGGCGCAATTCGAGGAACGCCACAAATGGCAACTTGACGATTTTGGTGAAAAATATGGCATCAAAGTACCTAAAAGTAAGAAAATCGCTGCTGCTTATGACATCATAAAATTGGAAAACGATTTCTCTTATCCACTGGTCGTCAAAGGCAAATATTATGACGCAACCATTGCTTATTCCGCAGAACAAGCCACAAGTGCTTTTCATAAAATCGCCGCTAAATGGGGCTTACCCATTATCATTCAAGCCTTTACAAAAGGTACAGAAGTGAATGTGACGGCTCTCGGTGATGGCAACGGCAACACAATCGGCGCCGTTGCTATGCGTAAACAAGTCATTACCGACAAAGGAAAAGCTTGGGCAGGTATCACCATTGATGATGAAAATCTCTTGCAAATGACAACCGATTTCATCCGTCAAACAAAATGGCGCGGACCATGTGAATTAGAAGTCATTCGCACCGACGACGAGGACTATTACCTCATCGAAATCAATCCGCGTTTCCCCGCATGGGTGTATTTGGCGGTTGGCGCAGGACAAAACCACCCCGAAGCCTTGCTCAAATTGGCATTGGGCGAAACGGTTGAACCTTTCGGAGCGTACGAAGTCGGCAAGCTGTTTATCCGTTATTCCTACGATATGATATGCAATTTGGCTGATTTCCAACAAATTTCGACCGTTGGGGAGTTGTAAATTGGAACGCAGATTTAACTGATTTACACTGATTTACGCTGATTTCAGTTTACACAAAAGAAAAAAATCAGTGCAAATCAGTGCAAATCAGTTAAATCTGTGTTCCCAAAATTATCCATTATTCATTATCCAATATCCATTAAAAAAATGAAATTACAATACGAACGCCCGCTTATCCAACGCATCAACACGGGCTTGATGAACAAATTTGGCACACGCTCCGAGCACACGCCCGTGACACATATTGACGATGTAGCCGTCAAAGATTTGATAAATGAATATGGTTCGCCCTTGTTCGTCATCAGCGAACAGCACCCGCTCTACCTCGGTGTCTATGAAGGCGCGATGGG
>JANMJN010000542.1:0-1736 GCA_031371355.1 Saprospiraceae bacterium | reverse complement strand
AGAAGCTGCTTTTTAAAAAATTATTGTTTTTTTGTGACAATGGTATTCATATAAATAATTGATTAATAATTTATGTAAATAATTGATAATTAATAATTTATTCTTTTTATTACAAATGATTTTTGCTTAATTATGATAGCTAATTTTCTCTGTCTTTAACATATATTTTACAATTAAATCTTCAAAAATGGATATTATCAAACAGCTTTTGCCAGACCAATTTGAGAGTTTGGCTATTTTTATACTTGTCGTTTTGCTTACTATCTTCGTTGAGTGGTTAAGCCGACGTGCGCTGAACCGTTTCATTCGCATTAATAGCCAAGACATCAATAGCGACCCTACGAACTATAAATTTTTGGCAAACGCCTTACGCGCTATTATTTACAGCATCGGTATCATGTTGGCGATTAGAGAATATCCACCACTTAAGTCGGTTGCAGGGTCTTTGTTAGCTGGTGCGGGTATTTTTGCTGTTGCCATTGGATTTGCTTCGCAACAGGCGTTCAGTAATATCATTTCAGGTATTTTTCTGGTGATTTTTAAACCTTTTAGAGTGAATGATAGATTGAGAGTTAAGGATATATATATAGGTGTTGTTGAAGATATTACGATGCGGCATACTGTTATCAGAGATATTGAAAACAGGCGGATTATCATTCCTAATTCTGTTATTGCAACGGAGGTGATTGTAAATTCAGATCATAATGATGGTAAAATATGTAAATATGTAGAGTTTGGGGTCCGTATGAATACCCATATTGACAAAGCAAAACGCATTATTTATGAAGAAATAGAAAAGCATCCTTACTATATTGATCCGCGAAATGAATCTGCAAAAGCACAAGGTAAGCCCTTTGTAGAGGTTCGGCTCATTCGCTTTACCGATTTTTGTATGGTACTGAGGGGGGCTGCTTGGGCAAATAACAATGCGAATGTGACTGAAATGCAAGCAGATTTGCTTGAAAGCATTAAAAAACGGTTTGATACTGAGGGGGTCGAAATGGCGAATCCACATTTTATTGTTCTAAAAAATGAATAATCAAATGAGTCCTATCAGGTCATATATTTTAAAATCAAACAGCCGTCAGCAATTCCTTGGCATTTGCCATAGCCGAAGTTGACGGCGGATTTTGGCTCAACATAACCGCAATCGCCTTGATGCGCTCGTCTTTACTGAGGGGGCGTATATCCGTCAAAGTGCGGTCTTCTCTATGTGTTTTATAAACAAAATAATGCTTTTCTGCTTTAGCGGCGACTTGTGGAGAGTGTGTTATGACAACGACTTGATGATGCGAAGCGAGTTTTTGTAAAATATTACCCATTTTCAAAGCCACATCGCCAGAGACCCCTGAGTCAATTTCATCAAAAATCAAGGTCGGCAAAGGGATGGCAGAAGCAACAAGCGACTTCGTACACAATGCCAAGCGGCTTAACTCACCGCCCGATGCCACATCTTTAATGGGCATCATGCGCGAACCTCTGTTGGCTGCAAAGAGGAATTGAATGTCATCGGCTCCCGTAGGTGTAAGATCCTCTAAATCAAGAGTTTGTACTTTGAGCCGTGCATTTTCCATACTCAATTGGTGCAGCATGGCTTCTACTTTTTGCTCAAATTGAGGGATGACAAATTTGCGTTTTGCGGATAATTCGCCTGCTAATTTTTTTAAGACTTCTTCTTGCTGTTCAAGGTCTCTTTGCAGATTTTCTATTTCTTCCGACAAATCGCCGAATGCATT
>JANMJN010000503.1:0-1643 GCA_031371355.1 Saprospiraceae bacterium | reverse complement strand
GGTTTGTTGTTATACAGCCGTATTGCGTTCACTTTGTCTATTCTCGGATTTTTGACAGGTTTCTACTTTTTTCAAACGTTGAATGGGTCGGTTTCAGAATATTTATATGCTTCGGTGGGATTCAACTACATATTAGCGGCTATCACTTTGGGCGGTTTTTACGTCATTCCTTCACGTAAATCATATATTTTAGCCATCATTTCGGCTATGATAATCGCTATTTTATACGCCGCTTTGTCTGGTATTTTTGTAAAATTACAACTACCTGTTTATACTTTTCCTTGTACGGCAACGATTTTATTGATATCGATTTCTTTGAAATACAAGCCCGAAGCCAAAGGTTTAGAATTAGTGGCTATCCAAAATTATTCGCCCGAAAAAAATCTTTACAAGCATATTTATCGCACGGAACGCTATAAAAACGATACGTTTATTCACATTTATCCACCGTTTTTTGGCGAATGGTATGTTTCACAAGGGCATAATGGCGGTATCACACATTTGGGCGATTGGCAATATGCATGGGATTTTGTCATCGTTGATGAAGCCCAAAAAACGTATCGCGGCATGGGTTATGACTTGACCGATTACTATTGTTATAATGTGCCGATTCTCGCACCTGCCGATGGTTATGTTGTACAAATCATTGATACTGTGGAAGATAACGCTGTGGGCGGCATGGATTTGAAACAAAATTGGGGCAACACCATTATCATCAAACATACTGAGGGGTTGTTTTCAAAAATCAGTCATATCAAACAAGACACGTTTAAAGTAGCTATTGGCGACTACGTTTATCGCGGTCAATGGTTGGCAAATTGTGGCAATTCGGGGCGTTCACCTGAGCCACATATTCATTTTCAACTGCAAACCACACCGCATGTGGGTTCAAAGACGCTGAATTATCCTTTGGCATATTTTATGGAAATTCGGAATTCGGAATTCGGAACTCGGAACTCGGAACTCGGAACTCGGAACTCGGAATTCGGAACTCGGAATTCGGAACTCGAAACCCAAAATACTGAAGGGGGTATTGCATTTCATGCTTTTGATATTCCGAAAGAAAAAAGCATCGTTTCAGGTGTCAACGCAACCACACTATTAACACAAGCGTATCTGTTTACCCCAGGCACAATTCTTCAGTGGGAAGAAACCATTTCGGCAAATAATAAGGAGGCAAAAAGGTTGTTGAAATGGGAAGTTTTCACAGATGCCTATAATCAAACATATATCTATTGCGCCCAAACAGAGTCTTATGCTTATTTTGTGAATAACGGTACTTTATTGTATTTCACAGATTTTGTTGGCGACCGTCAATCGGCTTTGTATCAATTCTATTTGGGTTGTCATAAAATTCTTTTGGGTTATTATAAAGATTTGGTTATCAATGATTTACTGCCGATAACAGGGGTTTACACAGGCGCTTTAAAAGTGATTCAAGATTTTCTTGCCCCTTTTTATCTGTTTTTAAAAGCCGATTATCAATCTACTTGTACGTCCATTGATGACATTAATTATCCACGAGAGATGCGTCTTCACAGTCAAGCGCGGGTTCTATTGGGTAAAAAAAATGAGCGACAAATGGATTTTGATATAGATATTGATGATAAAGGATTGACGAGTTTTAAGGCGGTTGAAAAAGG
>JANMJN010000535.1:0-5588 GCA_031371355.1 Saprospiraceae bacterium | reverse complement strand
GAAAACAACGGACGGTGGTACTTCTTGGTTTTACTTAAAAAAGAGTAAAAACATTGGTCATCCACGCTTTCGAGCCGTTTTTTTTAAGGATATAATGAGGGGGTGGATTTTTGGCGTAGAAGGCATTTTGTGGCGGACGGTTGATGGTGGGGCATCGTGGCAAGTGGTTGAAGGGTTGCCAACGGTTGATTTTTACGATGTTTTTGCATCTGATACTGAGGGGGTGCTTGTGGGGAACAGTGGACGTATTGTTAAGTTTGGTTTTTAGACCAAAAAATGTAAATTTGCTTTATTTTTTTAAAAAAATTCACATTAAAAAAAATCAGCTGATGAAAAATCTAACACCTAATTTAATGGTTGTTGATGTCAATGCAACCGCTAATTTTTATCAACAAGTCTTTGGTTTTCAAGTCATTGAGTCAGTGCCTGACATGGTAGAACCCGATAGCGGGAAATGGCAATTTGCCATCCTTCATTTAGGCGGCGTGACCATTATGCTTCAAAATCAGAGGACACTTGTTGAAGATGTTCCTTCTTTTTCAAGTCAACCTATTGGCGGCACATTGACGCTTTATATCGAAGTTGAAGATGTGCGCAGCTTGTTTGAGAAAGTCGAATCACATGTTACGCTGTTAAAAGAAGGCTTGTACGAAACCTTTTATGGTACAACTGAATTTACGATGCGAGACCCCAATGGTTATATTTTGACTTTTGCACAAGGCAATGGCTGATTTTAAGTACAAATACAAGAGATATTAAGACAATTAGACTTTTTAAAAATATAGAAGATGAATCCATTGCTTAAAAAACTGAATTTTAAAGACCAAAAACAGGTCTTTTTACTCAATTTGCCCGATGATTTGGGTGATTTAGCCGCTTCGTTTGCTGTATTAGCAGAAGTACATACCGCATCTGAGAATATGGAAAAAGGGGATTTTTTGCTTATTTTTACTTCAAAACAAGCAGAAGTGAATGCTGTTGCTGAGATTGTGGCTCAAAATACTGAGGGGGATACCACCGTTTGGTTTGCTTATCCGAAAGGGACGTCGAAACGGTATAAATGCGATTTTAACCGCGATAATGGTTGGACAAGGTTGGGCGAATTGGGTTTTGAACCTGTTCGTCAAGTGGCTATTGACGACGATTGGTCGGCATTGCGTTTTCGGCGTGTAGGGTTTATCAAAACCATGACACGCTCGTTTGCGATGACTGAAGCAGGAAAGGCGCGGATAATAAAGAGGTAAATTGAGGCCTGATATTTTAAAAATACCCGATATCTCAATTTGAAATGGGATTAGTCTTAAAAGTACGAAAGAAAAATTATTTTTTTATGGATAATCTGGCTTAGATTTTTGAAAAAATACTGAGGGGTCATTTCCGAACAGGCAAATAACGAATTCTGATACCACGCTCATTAATGGTTATCAATGCTCCTTTTTCTAAGGCATTTAATAGGCTATTAAGGTGTTGTGACATGATGATTTCAAAGCTATTTTGATTGAGTTCTGGTAGTCGAAAGGTAATAACAGATGGAAATGGTAAGTTTTCTGTTGCGACAATTGTTGTGAAATCAAGGTCGAAAGTAATCAGCACATCGCCTGTTTTTTCAGCAAAACCAATAATTAAGCGGTCTTTCGTAGCCGTTAAACCGACATCGCTTACATGAAGCGCATTATATCCAAGTTGTTGTAAAATCTTTGGAAAGGAGCGTGGCATGTTTTCATCGAAAAGGAATCTCATAGTGCCAAATCATTTTATGTGATTTCAAGAGGCTTTTGCAAGTGGTATAAATTGGTCGTCTTGCATATTGTGAGCAGCAAAAGCGAGTGCTTGATAAATTGCTTCCCTTGATAAACGAGGAAACTCTTCAAGCATCGTTTCGATAGTCATACCGCCCGCCAAATAAGCTAAAATGGCAGTAACCGTTATGCGTGTACCTTGAATGTGCGGTTTGCCTGTACAGATTTCAGAACTAACAGCAATGTTTGGGAAATCAGGAAAGATGTATTCCATATTGTTTTTTTTACAAAAATAGCTATTTTGTTTGAATTTCTGAGGGATATTTTCAAAATAAAACATTTTCAAAAATTTTAAACCACAATTATCTTTCATTTCATAATCGGCTGTTTTCTTAAAATAGTCTTTATGTTTGTGAAAAATTTATTTTAATAACAATATACATATAGAGATAAAAGGATGACAGAGCAAGATAAAATCTTTATACGCGAAGCCATTGCTCAATCATTTGAAGGTATGAGAAAAGGCGAAGGCGGTCCTTTCGGTTGCGTCATTGTGAAAAACGGAGAAATCATAGGGCGGGGCAACAACCGTGTTTTGATGAATAATGACCCAACTGCCCACGCCGAAGTGACGGCAATCCGCGATGCTTGCCACAATATTCAGCATTTTCAATTGGAAGGATGTGTTGTTTATACGTCTTGCGAACCTTGCCCGATGTGCCTCGGTGCCATTTATTGGGCAAGACCTGCACGTATTGTCTATGCTTGTACCCGTGAAGATGCGGCGGCGATTGATTTTGACGACGCATTTTTATATGGTGAATTTACAAAACCGATGTCGGAGCGACATATTCCCATTGAGCCGCTTTTGCGCGAAGAGGGATTGGCTGCCTTTCAAGAATGGCAAAGTAAGCAGAATAAGACTCTATATTAGTGGATAATGGATAGTGGATAATGGGTAGTGTTATAATTGATTGATAATCAATGTATAGTAAAATTGTCCGCTATCCATTGTCCACTATCCACTATCAGCTATCCATTATCCATTATCATCTAACCTTCCGCCCTTTCCATGTATAAGTTTTTTTAAAATTGGCAAGCGAACCCACGACGATGATGTACAATATGTGAATATACTGAGGGGTCAAAAAAGGACGCATCAAATCGGTGCGATTGAAAAAACGGGACATCATGTTGAGGAAAAAATAGTCTACTATTGTTTTTACGGCAAATTGAAGGACAAAAATAGGGGTAAATGATGCGTCGTAAAATATTGATAAAATGAGGCTTATCAATATATTGCAACAAAAAGCAAAAACGATTGCTAATTGAAAGACCGTAAAAAATTCGGTATAACTCGACGACTTTGATGCCCAACGCAACCGTTGACTTAAAAAATCGGCAATAGTGGCTTTAGCTTTTGTATAGACAGTAGCTTCGGGGTTTTTCAAAAAACCAAGCGAATTAGGGTGAAATCGAGCTATTTTTTGCATTAACAACATATCATCGCCGCTTGCTACATGGTCAATGCCTTTGAAACCGCCGACTTCGTAGAACAGTTTTTTTTGATATGCTAAATTCGCTCCATTACACATATTCGTGAATTTGCCTTCAACACCCGCCCCCGTAACACCCATCATACCGATATAATCGAGCGATTGAAAACGCTCGAAATAAGTCTTTTCTTCATGAAAATTGACAGGTGCAGCGATGAAACGTTTGCCTGTTTTCTCATAATATTCAGCTAAAAGGTTGAGCCAATTGGGTTGTGCAAGGCAATCGGCATCTGTCGTAACGATGAGTTCGCCTTTGGCTTCACCAATAGCGGCTTCGATGGCTCGTTTTTTAAATGGTTGATTTTCAGATAATTTTATATAATTTTTTAATTCTATGAGACGAATGTTATGATGCGTTGCGGCAAAATCAAGGACATACTGAGGGGTTTTGTCGTCGGAATGATCGTCAATGACAATGATTTCAAACAATGTTTGAGGATAGTTGCCATTAACAATTGCATGGAGGCAATGCAAAATATTATCCTGTTCGTTGCGGGCAGGAATGAGAACAGAAATAACTGTTTGCGGCAAATATCCCTCAGTAGATTGGAAAAACGAGAGCCGTTTCCAACACGTTGTATACAAAAAAATGAAGGCGATATAAAAGCCGATTAAGAGCAGCGAAGCTATCCAGTAGAGTGTATAAAACACAAAGGCATTGTTGATTTTTTAGTATCCAGAACTTCTAAATACTAAAATTAATTATTTAAAAAGTTGGTCAAAATCGTCTCTAAGCGGGTCTTGTTTCGGTGGTAATTCGATAATAATCGGTTTTTCAGGTGCTTTTTCAGGTTTTTCATCGGTGTTCAAATCAGAGCTAATTTCTTCATATTCAGTGAATTGTGCGGTTTTATGTGTTTCGGTCAATGTCCCCATTTGTTGTTCCAAATCTTTTTGCAATTTTGTCACTTTCCTATAAAACATGGCTTTTGCAAATAACCAACCGATGACAAAAGGATAACAAAAAACTGAAAACAGGACTTTAACAATGCCCATAGGAATATCCGTCCGAAACGTTTCAAAAACCCCCATAACATAGTCGGCAACGAGGCGATAGTTAATCAGCAGCGTGGCAATGAGTAATAGGGGCGCGATGAGGTACAGCAACTTGATAAAACCAGTAACCATGAAAATTAATAAAACTAAAACCGCGACAATCATCAACAATGAAAAAATCGAACCAAATGGATTGTTAGGTTTGCCGCCTACTTGAAAAGAACCTTGAAAAGGCATTGACAATGTGTTTTTTACGAATGAAATAAATAACAAAACTATTAAAAAAGCTCATTCCTATCAGGCATCTTCCGAAAAAAATAGCCGATTCTTTCGAAATACGCCCTACTTTATTCGACTGCTCATCCTGTAAATCAAATATTTACACATTCCACAGAGGAATAATGAGGCATTGAAGATCTGTCACAAAAGTAATAATTTTTGTCTTCAAAAGGAGTAAAACTGGCAGTATTATTGTATCTGTAAGCCAAATAGAACACAATCTTCTAAAATAAATAGTAACTCAAAATGAAAATTCAAGAAGCTAAAAGCTTATTAACAAAATTTTTTTACAATGCAAATCATCTTCATTTCCAGATTTTGATTCAAACAGAAAGTGATTTAGTACTACATGGTGAATATGATGATTATAAGGTTTATAAAACGGCATTTGACCAAATCCATCAGACTTTAAAATTTGGGGTAAGGCTCAAAAGTTTAACTGAAAAAAAAATTAAATTGGAAACGCCGTTGGCAAATGTGGCATGATTTTAGGAAGGATAATCATTATCATATAATTGCAAATTAAAGATATTTAAAATATATAAGATGTAGGGCCAAATGCGGTTCTAATAAGGGAGACCGGAGCAGTTCATCGGGGGGTAGAGCTGCTCCACAAGTCTCCCGATTTTTTTGATTTTTTTTTTCTCTTCAATAATGAAGTAACATATTATAATTAGAACCACAAACCTTTCGTGCATCTGTACGAAAGGTTTTTTTTGTGTTTGCACTTTCGTTTTATTTTGTTTTCTTTGAGACAAAAAAACGAAAACACCATGTCAATACTTCTACTCGTCGGCAGCATAGCCTTTTTACTACTTCTCATTGCCGTTGTACGCCTCAATGCATTTGTTGCGTTGACAATCACGGCTTTTTTAGTAGGTGTTTTGAAAGGTATGCCTTTTGAAAAAATCGTTGAATCCGTTCAAAAAGGGATTGGTTCGACATTAGGCGGTCTTGTCTTAATCATTGGTTTTGGCGTCATGCTCGGCAGTTTGCTCGCAGAATCAGGGGCAGCACA
>JANMJN010000528.1:0-1852 GCA_031371355.1 Saprospiraceae bacterium | reverse complement strand
TTTTTGCTGCTGCGCAAAACATTGATACCATTTTTTCAGAAACCATTCGCTCTGTTCAGTTTTTTCCGAATGGGAGTAAATTGGAAAATATGCCTGCTGTTGAGTTGAAAAAAGGCTCATTGACCCTCAATTTTGATGAAGTCGGCGGCGAACTCCGCAACCTCAATTATACAATTCAACAATGTGACCGCGATTGGAAACCAACAAAACTCGATAAACTCGAATACCTCGAAGGCTTGAGCGAAGACCGAATTAATAATTATAAAAACTCGCAAGCCACTAATATCCAATTCGTTCATTTCAATTTGACAATTCCAAACGATGTCATGCGTTGGAATAAATCTGGCAATTATGTTTTAAAAGTATATGAAGACGATGGTGATAGAACCCCTGTTTTGACACGTCGTTTTGTTGTTTATGAACAAATTTTGACTGTTGAGAATGAATTTGTTACGCCAAATGCCTTTAAATATAATTCGCACCATGAATTGGACTTCAAACTTGACCCTAAAACTTTTCGGATTCAGAACCCGATGAACGATATTCGCGTAACGGTTTTGCAAAATGCCCGTTGGGATATCGCGCGTATGAATGTGCCGCCGACCTTTGTGATGGGCGATAAAATCGTCTATGATTACCTCGATTCTATTACGTTTCCTGCGGGAAAAGAGTGGCGTTATGTGGATTTGCGCTCAACCCGATTTCGCTCAGAACGGGTTTCGACAATTGATAAAGGCGACGAGACATTTGACTACGTTTTAAGGACAGATCTCGATCGTTTTCGTGAACCGTATTTGATTTATCCCGACTTAAACGGTGGTTTTTTTACGGAAACTTCGGATTATCCGAATCAAACTATTGACCCCTCAGTATCGGCGGATTATGTAAACGTTTATTTTTCCTTGAAATACGACAACGAAATTGAAGGTTCGGATGTGTATTTGTTCGGCAAATTGTCCGATTGGAAAATTGATCCCCGTTTTAAAATGACTTTTGATGACAACAAAGGACGATACGAGGGCGAAGTGATGCTCAAACAGGGTTTTTACAACTATATTTATGCCGTTGTCCCAAAAGGAAAAACGGCTAAACCTGACTGTACAAAGCTCGAAGGCAATTGGTTTGCAACAGAAAATGAATATCAATTTTTAATTTATTATCGTCCGTTTGGTGCGCGTTATGACCGTGTGATTGGGTATCAAAAATATCAATCAACGCTTAAAAGATGATTTTTTAGACCACAGATGGCACTGCTGTGGTCTAAAAGTTTTAAATTTGCGCCGCATTTTATCAATAACAAAATAACTAAAAAATAACGAAAACCTCATGGGAAGAGCGTTTGAATATCGAAAAGCCAGAAAATTTGCGCGTTGGGGCGCCATGGCAAAGACATTTACAAAAATTGGAAAAGAAATCGTTTTAGCCGTCAAAGAAGGTGGTATCGACCCCAACTACAATTCGCGTTTGCGTTCAGCAATCAATAACGCCAAAAAAGCGAATATGCCCAAAGCGACTGTTGACTCCGCTATCAAAAAAGCAACTTCTAAGGATGCTGAAAACTACGTCGAAGCCGTTTATGAAGGCTACGGTCCTCATGGTATCGCTATTTTAGTAGAAACTACAACAGATAACACAACACGTACTGTAGCCAACATCCGAATGCACTTCAACAAATGCGGTGGCACGCTTGGCAATTCGGGTTCTGTGGATTTTATGTTTGTCCGTAAAGGTGTTTTCCGTATCAAAAAAGAAGTTCTGCCTGACTATGAAGAATTAGAATTTGAGATGATTGATTTTGGTCTGGACGAAATCAAAGACGAAGGAGATGTTTGGGCAATTTATTGCAATTTTA
>JANMJN010000501.1:0-7763 GCA_031371355.1 Saprospiraceae bacterium | reverse complement strand
TATTGATTGATGCGATTATTGATAGCCGTTAAGTCATTTTTGATGCCAATGGGCAGTTTTTCTCTGAAAATTTTATACTCTTCTGGAAATTGCCTTTTGAAATTAGAGGCAACATAACGATAGTAACTCAAATAACCAGAGTAACGCGTCAGCAAATCTTCGGACTGAATACACGCCAAATACGCCACAAAATTGGCAGTCGCTTCTTCCGTCCACCCATAGCCATGTGCCAATTCATGCGCCATCGAAAACGGTTTTTCCAACGGATACAAGGCATTGTCAATAGAAGATTCGCCGATATAAGGCATATAAATACCCGCAATGCCAAATCGAAAAAGCAAGCCATCGGGCTTTATTTGTCGTCCACGAAGGTTGCCACCCGCTGGAAAATGGTATTTTTGAAGCAATTGAGAGACATCTTGACGTATTTTAGGTTCAAAATCGGTTTGAATCGAAAAAGTCGTGTTTGTATCATTGGTGCTTGGATTTTGGGAAAGCAATTGTTTTAACAATGTATCTCGAGCATCCATGGCTTCTTTTGCTGAAATAATTAACTCTTGACGTATGGCAGTCGTATCTAATTTTTTAATTGTCAAACCAATTTGTTGTGCAAAAGAAGGACGTGAATAGTTGAATCCCCAAAGCAATAAAAAGCCAAAAAGCATAAATCCCAAGAAATTCACCATTTTTAGCCCCCCCTCAGTAAATCGCTGCCGCAACGGTCTTTTTTTTGAGAAAAGGAAAACAAGCAATTTGACAACAAAATACACCATAATGACGTAAAATACAATCAACAACGGCATCGGCAACAAAGCCAAAGTATTGTCAAACAATGTTCTAACACCTAAAAAGATGAAACGGCTATAAAATGCCTCGATATACTGAGGGGGGGTAATAACACGAATTATCAACATGAAAAGACCCAGCCACAGCCCCATAAAACGGTAGAAAAGAGATAATTTATTTTGAAAGATATTTTTTATAAAATTCATAACATAATGAAAATCAGAAACGTAGTTCCTTTTGTTGTTTTAATAATTCTATTTTTGACAAATTCATGCGACCGTTTTGGCAACAATTCGGGGGTTCACAAAGCAAGTCCATTTGACACCACAAAGTTTGAAACTCAAGCATTGACAGATTCAGACCGTGTTCTTTTAGCCAATGCAAATGGTAAAACGGTGAAACCCATCAGTATTGATGCCCTTGCACAGCAAATTAACGATGCCAACGCAAAATTGTACATTTATTGCTTTTGGAATCTGAAAAATGACGCAAGTGTGGCAACGGTCAAGGCTCTGAATGTATTATCAGCAAAATTTGATAGCACAAAATTAAAGATTGTTTACGTCAATATGCCAGGATATGAAAAAGTAGAAGATGTTAATTTATTTATTCGTGAAAACCAGTTAACTGACGAAACATTGATTCTTGAAAAAGCAGATGTCTCGTTTTTCTCAAAAAATATCAGAAAAGATATGACGGGTATTACCAGTTTACCCGTTGTTTTGATGGCAAATAAAGCAGAAGAAATACTCTTGTTTTACAATAAAGGCATGGACGAAAAGGAATTATTGGCATTGGTGCATCCGCTTGTTTCTAACTGATGCTTATAAATGAGAAACTTATTTATCTTTGGGCTGAAAACGACGAACAAACAGGAATTCGGGAATGATGAATAATGAATTATTAATAATAAATCATTGTAAATCAATAACTTAGGTATTCATCATTTCTCATTCATCATTCATCATTATATCAATGATACAGCTTGACCAAGACCTTTTCTTCTTTATCAACCATTACCTCCATTTTGGTGCATTGAATAAACTCATGCCTTATTGGAGAAGTATGTATTTTTGGATACCACTCTACATCTTTTTTATCAGTTTTTTGTTCTACAATTTCGAAAAAAAAGCTTTCATTTACCTTTTAGCCCTTGCTTTGACTGTTGGCATTGCCGATATGACAAGTAGTCGCTTGATAAAAAATACCATTAAAAGAGAACGTCCTTGCAACGATGCAAATGTAAAAATACACGTCAAACTACTCGTTCCTTGTGGCGGTGGTTATAGTTTTACTTCTTCTCATGCGACCAATCATTTTGCGGTGGCAGTTTTCATTATTTTTACTTTTGTAGGCAAACGACGTTGGTTGAAATGGTCATTATTGGCTTGGGCAGCCAGCATCTCTTTTGGGCAAATTTATGTGGGTGTACATTATCCGCTTGATGTGATTTGTGGCGGTCTTTTGGGGAGTGGTATTGGTTGGTTAGGTGCTTATTTGTTTGAAAGATTTTTTAAGCGATATTCACTATTGGATAATGAGGTAACTACTGTTTAAATGATTGAATATCAGTAATTTGCCTTTTGAAAATCCACGATAGTTTTTGTCATTCCGAGCGCAGCGAAGGAATCTGAATGAGCAAAAACGAATTGATAATAGCTTCATTCATAGAATAATTCAGATTTTTTCGCTACGCTCAAAATGACAAAAATGCGCAGTTGGTCATCCTGATAGAATACTCAAAATTATAAAAAAAATCCATGGAAATTTGGCAATATATCTTGCTTTTCGGAACTGTTTTAGGCGGAGGCAGTTTAGCGTTTTGGTTTAAAAGCCGCAATCGAAGATTTTTGCAACTTGTTCTGTCGTTTGTCGGAGCCTATTTACTGGGTATATTGGTGCTTCATCTCATTCCTGATGCGTATTCAAGTGGCAACGAAAGGATAGGATTGTGGGTATTGGCTGGTTTTTTTATTCAATTGACACTTGAACAATTTTCATTGGGTGTTGAGCATGGGCATATCCACGACCACCATCATACAACCCGACCTTTGTTTGCATTGCAAGTCGTTTTGAGTCTTTCGATTCATGCTTTTTTGGAAGGACTACCCCTCAGTAATCACGATGTTTTACATGCCACAGCACATGTACATGAACATGGCATCAACCAACTTTATTATGGTGTAATTTTACACAAAGCACCCGAAGCGTTTGCTTTGGCTTTACTGTTGTTGATGAGTCATTTCTCCAAAAAGGTGGTCATTATCAGTATTGTGCTGTTTGCCGCCATGTCTCCTTTGGGTGCATTGCTGACGCAATCCATTGATTTTTCGACAGATACGCTTCAAAAAATGATTGCAGTTGTGATAGGTTCGTTGTTACATATTTCTACTACCATTCTTTTTGAAGTTGACAATACAGATGAACATCGCATTTCGATTCCAAAAATAATGGCTATTGTGGCGGGTGTCGGTTTGTCTTTATTAGCGACGTTGTGATTTTTTTTAGACCACTGATTTAATTCTTATTCGGTGCAGGTTTTATCACTTCCTCCTTGATAACAGGCATTTTTTTCAAACGTTCTTCGCGTTCCCGTTTGCGTTTGTCAGCTAAAATCTCCTTGACTTGCTTAAAATTAATATCTTTTTTATTTAAAGACCGATGCCAACAAACAATAATCGCCATAGCTTGGTCTTCTGGAAAAGAAATGCCTGCTTCGCGCATATAATGCCCAAGCCTCGACCCTTCATAAAGTCCCCAATTGGTCGTAATCCAACGACCCAGACTGAAATACAGTTTTCTGGCGGCATCATTTTCAGAAAGAGACATAAATTTATTCCGCGAATCGGCATCTGTCAGCCTGTTTAACTCTGCAAAAGCATTAAAAATATCTTTTGGAATATATTGACCTGACAATTTTGATTGTTGAATGCGCCATTCATATTTTTCCTTAATATCTGAAGCAGAAGAGGCAGGCGTTGCATCTTCTTGACTAAAAGCAAATGATGAGATGGCTGAAAAAAAAGCAATGAGAAGACATGTTTTCCCGTTCATATTTAGATTTTATTTTCTCAAAAAACGTTAAAAGCGTTTATTTCGTATATTCAAAAGCCTTGTGTTTGATTTTTTTACAAAACACACGCTTATTTGACAATTTTTGATTTATTTTGACAAACTATTTAAACATAAAAACGACTTAATTCATTCATCAAACCTAAATCTTCATAATGCACATTCAGGTCATCATGAAAACAAGACTGCTTATTTTTCTTTTTTCTTTAAAAATACTCAACCTTCATGCTCAAAAAAATGACCATGTACAAGGGCAGTTCATTGTGCAACTATCATCTGCCAACAAGTTAACTGATTTTTTAAGTTCATTTCCGACTTTTCAATCTAAACAAAATCCTGCTGTACAATTAGCCCCAACAATCCCTGTTTTTCGTATTTTTTTTAGTGAAAACGAAGACGAAAATTCATTGCTGCAAGCCATCAAAAAGCACCCCTCAGTAATATCGGCACAATTCAATCATATTCTCGAAGACCGCATTACGCCCAATGATACGAAATATACATCGCAATGGTATCACAATAACCCTGGCGGCGGTACAGCTATTTTAGACGCTGATATGGATACGGATGATGCTTGGGACATCACTAAAGGCGGCGCAACAACGGACGGCGATTCAATTGTTGTCGCGGTCATTGACAATGGCACGAACTTGACGCACCCTGATTTGCTTCAAAACCTGTGGTTCAATCGTCAAGAAATTCCTGATAATGGTGTTGATGATGACAGAAATGGCTATGTGGACGACTATCGCGGTTGGAACGCAGCGTTTCGAAACGATAATGTTGAAGGCGGTACACATGGCGTTGAAGTTGAAGGTGTTATTGGTGCAGTCGGCAACAATAATCGAGGTGTAGCAGGTGTCAATTGGGCAGTAAAAATCATGAGCATCGTTTATGACGGCAGCGAAGCATCGGTTATTGCGGCTTATGGATATGTCATTGTACAACGAAAATTGTATAATCTGACAAAAGGGCAACGGGGGGCTTTTGTTGTCGCAACAAATTCCTCTTTTGGTGCGCCTAATAAATTTCCGCGTGATGCGCCTATTTGGTGCGCTATGTACGATTCACTCGGCGCAGCGGGTATCCTAAACATTGGTGCAACTGCGAACAGCAATGTAGATGTTGACCAAGTGGGCGACTTACCTTCAACTTGTACAAGTGATTATCTCGTTGTCGTAACGGCAACGGACAATCGGGACATTAAAGCCACAGATGCCGCTTTTGGTGTCGTTAATGTTGATGTGGCGGCACCCGGTGTTGCAATTTGGACAACAGCCGCCAATGGCGATTATACCTCTGTACGTGGCACCTCTTTGGCTTGTCCGATGGTTGCGGGCATAGCAGCTTTGGCATATTCTGCGCCATGTAGTGATTTTACGAATTTTGCTAAAACCAATCCATCAGGTGCAGCTTTGTTTTTGAAAGATTGGATACTGAAAGGGGCGGAATCGAAGTCCGATTTATTAGATAAAATAAAAACGGGTGCGCGTGTCAATGCTTTAAATACAGTTCAAAAGGTTGTCCAATTTTGCGGCGCCTGTCCTCAACCGGCTAAAGTGCGCATCAATGCCACAACGACGACAGCAACGGTCACGATGTCCTTTATAACTGCTTCCAACACCATTCAAGCCCGTTATCGCTTACTCGGTGGGACAAATTGGACAACACTTTCTAGCCAAAATGCCCCCCTCAGTATAAACGGCTTGCAAGCGTGTACGGACTATGAATTGGAACTCAAAACGACTTGTGTTGGCATAACAAGTACGCCTTTTATCGTGCCTTTCAGAACAGATGGTTGTTGTAGCTATCCTGAAAATGTCTTGGTTTCCAATATTTTATCCAATCAAGTCAGCGTTAAAGTATCAAAGGTGACGGCTTCAACGGGATATCGTGTCTGTATGAAAGAAGCAACAACTGGTGCATGTACATTAGATAAAATCTTTACGGATACTTCTTTTGTTGTCAATAACTTGATTAAATGCCAAAACTACGTCATGTCCATTCAGTCGGTTTGTTTGAGCGGTAACAGTAAAGACACCATATTGGCATTGCGAACTAAAGGCTGTGGGGCTTGCTACGATTCTATTTATTGTCGGTCTTCAGGCAGCATAGCCAACGAATGGATTGATAGTTTTAGCATCGCAAACTTCAAGTCTTTTTCAGGCAAAAACGGGGGTTATGGTAAATTTGATACGATTTTGACAACTTTGCAAGCAGGTAAAACTTATCCTGTTTCCCTAAAACCGGGGTTTAGTGGCTCGTCTTTTTCAGAAGGCGCAAGGGTGTGGATAGACTTAAATCAAGACGGTGATTTTGAAGATGCAGGTGAACAAGTCACTGAGTTTCCACGATTTACATCAACGGTTAGTGGCAACGTAACAATACCTACAACAGCTAAAAATGGCGTAACCCGTCTAAGAGTCAGTATGAAGTATGTTGGTTTTTCAGGAACGCCACCCACGCCTTGCGAAAGTTTTTCAGGTGGAGAAGTTGAGGACTATTGTGTTTTGCTTGAAAACCATATTCCAACGGTGGATATACTGAGGGGGGATGATTTCGAAGTTTTTCCCAATCCTTTCTCCCATTTTTTGACCATAAAAAATAATAATCTGGACAACCAAATACTTATGATAGAAATGATGAGCCTTGACGGTCGTATTCTCTTTTCAAAAAAAATAGATAACAATCCTTCGGAATCAGTTTTGACGGATTTACCCGCCCTCAGTAATGGGCTGTATTTTTTGAAAATAAGAACGCCAAAGGGTATTTGGGTATCGAAAGTTGTGCATTAATACCCATCGTATTTTTCACAAAAAAGGCAGCCTTTCCGAAGAAAAGCTGCCCTTTTTGTATTGTGAATGATATTTCTTTATCAATATCCCGAATTTTGTGTTAGAGTCGGTTGACCACCTACTTGACTGTTGAGTATTTCTTGCAAAGGAATTGGGAAATATTCGTGTTTTCCTTTTACAAAAGTAACGCCCGTCAAGTAGCTGCGTTTTGACTTTTCACTTGCATAATAGGCATTGAGCGTTAGATCTGCAATACCCCAACGGACTAAGTCAAAACGGCGATGTCCTTCCATCGCAAACTCCAAGCGTTCTTCAAATTGAACAGCTTTTCTGGCAACGGCTTTGTCTGTCCACGCTGTTGTATATTCTTTTATGACATAATTAGCGGCGTTCGCTCCTGCTGTTGTTTTCACAAAACCATCGGCATTGGCAGCTCTTTTTCTGATTTGATTGACATAGCCTTGAGCTTTGTCCAAAGTGCCAATTTCGATTTCGATTTCTGCCAACCACAATAAAACATGCGATAAACGAATCATACGGTAGTTATTGGCATTCAAACGGGGGTTGCCCGCAAAGGTATTTGAACCCACATCGGATTTGTACATCACGTGCTTTTTAGGCGAATAAGGACCGCCATAAGACTGGTCGCGCACAAAAACTTTGCCTGGGTGAACGCCCCAATCCAAATATTGAATTCCTCTGCGTCCTACCGTCCAATCAAGGCGTGGGTCAACTTCGCCTGTATAAGGCGTGAAAGCAGCCGTTGACTCAATGTTTTGGTCACTTGTCACGTCAGCAGCGTTGAAATCATCCAATTGTGGCAAACCGTCTTTGGTTTTAAACGCATTCACCAAATTTTGAGACGGTTGGAAAAAACCACAACAAGTTGTCACACCGCCACCACCGTAAGGATAATTTAAGGTAGAACCTGCGTTGCCATTTTCACCACCCGAAGCACCATCATTGAATGAATATTGGATTTCAAAGATAGATTCAGCATTATTATTTGTAGAAGCTCTAAAATTATCATGGTATCTATCCATCAATCGATATTGACCCGAAGCCACGATGCCTTCCAAAAGTGTTTTGGCTTCAGCATATTTTTTCTGA
>JANMJN010000510.1:0-2768 GCA_031371355.1 Saprospiraceae bacterium | reverse complement strand
AATACCTGCGCTGAAAAGTTTATCGCCATTGCCACTCAAAACGATACAGCGCACGTCAGGCGTTTTGTCGCAAAACAATAAAGCTTCTTTGAGTTCGAGCCAGGCTTCTTGATGCAAAGAATTGGCTTTTTCAGGTCGGTTAATCGCTAAATGAGCAACTTTGTTGGTAATGGAAAGTGTGAAATGGTTTAAATTCATTTTTTTTAAATTTTTGGGCAAAATAAGGAAAGGTTTGGAAAATATGGGTATAATAGACGTTTGGACTTATGATTTTTGAGTTTTTCCTTAATTTCTCACGAAATAGGACTTTGTACTGAGGGGGGGATTCACCCCTTATTCCGCCTCAACTCCAACAAATACGTTTCAGCACGCTGCCGATATTCCGCTTCTTTTCCATCTGGACAACCGTCGTGTTGCCAAAGTTTTTTGGCTTGTTTGCGAATAGCAATTTCCGAAGGTGTTTCGTCAATATAAAATACACATTCTTGCGTGATGGGAGAATAGGGTGGTATGCCAAAAAAATCTTGTTTGCCATAAATAGCTCCCGTGAATCGCAAACAGGTATCTTTTTGGGGGCAATTGCCGCCTGAACACATGCAAATATCTAAAGGCATTTTTTTATTGTTTTTAATTTATTGCAAACTTCTGAAATCCTTTATTTGAAAATCACAATTTCCGCAACAAAAAAAAGGCTTTTAGATGGGATTCCCTGTTTCTTTTTCAAGAAATAGGAATTTCTATCTAAAAACCTTTTCTAACAATTAAACCTTAATTTTTACGGAGGGGTGCGTTATCTACATTTACAAACTGTTTTAAGATAGCTTTTGAAGATGGGCGGCGATTCGTTTTTGGCTATTAGATTGAATAAAATGCCCAAATTGACAATTTTATTAAGCATATTCGAGTCCTTTGACGTGTTCAAACATCGTTACGGCATCGTCATAAAATTCAACGACACCTGATTCAACATTGTACATACTGCATACGATGCCGATTTCTCCTGCAAGAAGCATTTCCTTCAATATCGGACTATTTTCTGTAATTTGGTCAGCCACAAGACGGACATTCGTAGAGGCAACAGCATCCGTAAAGTCGCCTTCACTCAAATTCATATGATTGCAAGTTTTCTTAGTCGCAGCGACTGCGGGTTGAACTTTGTCTAATAAATGCGTTAAATTGCCCAACTTGACGTTGTTCACAGCACCTTTGATAGCTCCGCATTTGGTATGTCCTAAAACCACAATAATTTTAACACCGACGACTTTGCAAGCAAACTCCATTGAGCCGAGAATGTCCTCATTCAGAATATTCCCAGCTATTCGAACGCTGAAAACATCGCCAAGTCCTTGATCGAAAATCAACTCGGCAGATGTACGGCTGTCAATGCAGCTTAAAATGACTGCAAAAGGGTGTTGCCCTTCCTTGGTTTCGTTGACTTGTTGCAACAAATTGCGGTTTGCTCGAAGATTATTGATAAAGCGGTTGTTACCATCTTTCAAAATCTGTAACGCCGATTGAGGCGTGATTTGGTCTTGTAATTCTTTGTTTAATGTGCGCATACGAGGCGATTTTACTTTTTTTTGTTAGGAAATGGATAATTATTTAACAATAAAAACTGGAATTGGGGTCGGTTTGAACTTTCATAAAATTGGTGCAAAAAGCCTATTTCAAGACGCAAAGTGGGGTTTATAACCTATATTTAGAACTTTGTGTGTCTTATTTTCCTGCTAATTCTTCCAAAAGTTCTTTCGCTGTACCTTTAACCTCATTGTTTGAAAGAATGGTTTCCAATTCTTCAGAATGAACTTGGTCGGAATTATGAACACGATAAGATTCTTTGAAACCTGTCAAAATGAAAGTGATATTGCGTTCAGGTGCGTTAATTATTTGAAATTCCTTAATCAATTCCAAAACATCGTAGTCAATATAAATGGTTTTTGACGCATCAATCACCACTTTTGAATTGTGTGGCAAGTGGTCAAGCGTCAATTTAAGGCTTGCTTTATTGAGGAAAGACACCTCTTGTGTCAACTCGATTTTAATCACATCGCCTTCGTGATGTTCGTTCTTGTGGAAAAAATAAGGTGCTTTCATGTTACCCCTCAGTATTGCAAAGGTTGCGACGACCATACCTATAGTTACACCCATCAAAAGGTCTGTAAAAACGATGGCGACAACTGTGATGATGAAGGGCATAAATTGATATTTACCAGCCGCCCACATATTTTTGAACAACGATGGCTTTGCTAACTTATAACCAACCATCAACAACACAGCGGCTAAGGCAGAAAGGGGAATCATATTGATAACCATAGGAATCAAAGCGGCACAGGAAAGAAGCAAAACACCATGTACAATGGTAGAAGTTTTCGTTTGTGCATTGGCTGCTACATTCGCAGAACTGCGAACAATGACCGACGTAACAGGCAATCCACCTACCAAACCCGAAGCGATATTGCCTACGCCTTGTGCGAAAAGCTCACGATTTGTATTTGTCACGCGGCGGTGAGGGTCGAGTTTATCGACCGCTTCAATACATAAAAGTGTTTCGATAGAAGCAACTGTCGCAATAGTTAACGAAGCGATATAAACCGCTTTATTGCTCAACTGACTGTAATCAGGAAAAGTAAACTGCCCTAAAAATGAATTAAAATCGGTTGCAACAGGCACATTGACCAAATCCTCTTGTGGAATCGCCAAACCTGAACCTGATGATATGAATATTTGATTTAAAATAACAGCGATAACTACGGCAACTAATGCACCTG
>JANMJN010000488.1:0-3753 GCA_031371355.1 Saprospiraceae bacterium | reverse complement strand
AATTTTCTTCAAAAACGCCGCAAAGATAGAAAAACAGAGAACTTTTGAAGGTGAATAAATAATTAATTTTACCCACCTTCTAAAGGAATCCTTCTGATCATTATAAATCCTACAAAAATAGAGGATAGGTTGCTGCTTGATAATCAACGTCTTACGAATAAAATTAAAATAATAAAATCTAATAAGGCTCTGGAAATTATGGCAATGGTATAATTTTGTACATTTGCGCAAAATAAAACAAACTATTTCATGCACTTCATATAATAGAGTTATGAAGGATTGAAATCGTAAAACTGCAAAAATAGAAAATGAATAATATCTTAATTATTGGAGCGGGTCGCTCTGCAACGGCTCTTATCAAATATGTTCTTGAACAAGCGAAAAACTACAACTGGTTTGTTACAATAGCGGATGCTGACCATGAAGCGGCGGCTAAAAAGGTCGCTGGACACCCCAACGGACGTGCTACTTGGCTCGATGCCACAAAAGTAAATGACCGTCGGGAGTTGATTCAAAGAGCTGATGTTGTTGTCTCACTTTTACCGGCGCATCTACACCTTGAAGTGGCACAGGATTGTTTAAAATTGAAAAAACATTTAATTACAGCTTCATATATTTCTAAACAAATGTATGCCCTTGGAGACGAGGCGCGTGAACGTGCGCTTATTTTTATGGGCGAAATGGGACTTGACCCAGGTATTGACCACATGAGTGGTAAACAAAAAATTGACCAAATCATAGCAAAAGGTGGTCGCTTGAAGTCTTTTCGCTCTTATACAGGCGGTTTAGTCGCTCCTGAAAGCGACGATAACCCATGGCATTACAAATTTTCATGGAACCCACGCAATGTCGTTTTGGCAGGGCAGGGGACAGCCCAATATTTGGAAGATGGTAAATTGCGCTACGTGCCATACAACCGTATTTTCGCTCAAACACGGACAATTGAAGTCCCGAACATGGGTGAATATGAAGTTTATGTCAATCGTGATTCGCTTTTGTACCGTGAATTGTATGATTTAGGTCCAATACCCAATTTACTGAGGGGTACGATTCGACATAAAGGATTCTGTAAGGCTTGGGATGCTTTGGTTAAAATTGGTTTGACCGATGGTTCTTTTCCTATCTTGGATTCAGAAGATATTACATACCACGAGTTAATTGATGCTTATGTGGCTAACTCTGCTCCTGGCAGCAGTGTCAAAGAAAAAGTAGCCAATTTAATTGGTGAATCAGTTGATGGCGAAACGATTAAGAAACTTGACTGGCTCGGTTTATTCAGCAAGAAAAAAATACGCATGCGCAGTGCAACACCGTCTTTGATTCTTGAGAATTTGTTGCTTGAAAAATGGAAACTTCAAGACGATGAACGCGATATGGTCATTATGCAACATGAATTGGAGTATGAATTAGGGCGCAAAAATTACAAATTGACGTCAACGATGGTCATGAAAGGGGATGATGCACAATCAACGGCTATGTCTAAACTTGTCGGCTTGCCAATTGGTATTTTTGTCAAACATGTCATGCTGGGCAATATCAATTCGATTGGCGTCAATATTCCAGTTTTAAAAGAAATCTATGAGCCTGTCTTAGAGGAATTGAAAGAATATGGCGTTATCTTCCATGAGAAAGAAGAGTTGATTAGATAAATGGGGATTGGTTATTGGGGATTAGTTATTGGTTATTCGCACAAACCAATTTTCCAATCCCCAATAACCATTTACCGAATTTTTAGCGTGATAATGGTCAATACGGCTAATAGAATGCCGACAATCCAGAAGCGCGCTACTATTCGAGGTTCGGGCATCCCTTTTTTCTGAAAATGATGATGTAGAGGTGACATGAGGAAAATACGCCTACCTTCGCCGTATCTCTTTTTTGTATATTTGAAATAGCTCACTTGAATCATAACGGAGAGCGTTTCTGCAAAGAAAATACCACATAAAATAGGAATTAGCAACTCTTTACGTATTAAGATAGCAAATACGGCGATGATACTGCCCAACGTTAAAGAGCCTGTGTCGCCCATGAAAACTTGTGCGGGATATGTGTTGTACCAAACAAAACCAATGCAGGCAGCAAAAAAACAGGCGGCAAAAATCACTAATTCGGATGTATTTGGAATGTACAAAATATTCAAATAATCAGCGAAAATAGCATTACCTGTTGCATAGGCGAAAACAGCGAGCGTCGCACCTATAATAGCAGATGTTCCAGCTGCCAAACCATCAATACCATCCGTCAAGTTTGCCCCATTTGAGACCGCCGTGACGACTATTATGACCATGATAATGAAGATAATCGTCGTCAAACTTCTACTTGCCTCTTGACCAATGAGGGGTTTCAAGAACTTCGAGTAATCCAATTCATTGTTTTTATAGAATGGCACATTTGTCAAAGGCGCTTTGACATAGACCATTTCTCGGAGTTGCCCACCCCGTTTTGGGTCGGAAGCATAGACGGTTTTGGTGATGGTATAATGATTAAGTTCGGCTGTTTTTTTATCCATTCTAACGACAATATCATCGCTTTTCAACATAATGAGTGCAATCATTAAGCCCAATGAGACTTGCCCAATGACTTTGAAAATCCCTGGCAATCCTTTTTTGTTTTTCTTGAAAACTTTGATGTAGTCGTCCAAAAAACCGACTACACCCATCCAAGAAGTGGCTAAAAGCATGACTAAGACATAAATATTGTCTAATTTACAAAATAACAATGTCGGCACAATAATGGCTAAAATGATGATAACACCGCCCATTGTCGGCGTACCTTGTTTTTGTTTTTGTCCTTCAAGACCTAAATCACGCACCGTTTCACCAATTTGTAATTTACTCAAAAAGCGAACGATGTATCTACCAAAAACCAAAGCAATCGTTAGTGACAACACAATAGCAGCAGCCGCGCGAAACGATACGTAACGCATCAAACCCGCACCTGGAAAGTGATACTGAGCATCTAACCATTCAAATAAGGAATAAAGCATGTTGAAAAGTGAAAAATGAAAAGTGAAAAATGTTGTTTCCTTTCAAGGTGCGAAGTTATTTTTTTAGAATGGGAATTAGGGCTTATTTGAATAAAAAAAAACATAAAAGCAAGGGGCTATGGGCAAAAGGAGAGGGGCAAAGGGCAATAAGCAAAGAGCAAATAATCCGTTTTGGAAACTTGCCTTTGCCATTTGTCCTTTGCCCCTTGCCTTTTGCTCTTGCTCTTATTAGAAACGTGCAGTGAAACCGCCTAAAATATTCAAACCTAAATTAGGATAATTTTGCCAACGTTCTCTTTTAAGATTCAACAAGTTGTTGATGTCAACGAAAGCACCGATGTTTTTTGAAAACCACAATTCACCGCCAATATTGATGTCGAATAAAGGGCTTAAACGCTCGATATTACCCGCACTGTTTTTAAAAGGTACGCCGTTTTGAACAAATAAAGATGCTTTTGCAACAGCTGTTTGATCGCCTTTGGACATGACATTATATTTGGCAGAAACATTAACGTCCGTTGATGGTAAACCCCAAGCCGCTTTTTGTTTATTCGCTGTATAGATGTTTTGGCTAACAGTTGCGACCAATTCCATATTTTTGATTGGGTGCATAGTGATAGCACCACGAATATTAAAAATCTTAACCGTATCGTATAACACCTTGAAACGACGGTATTTATCGGCTGTATCCGCTAGAAACAAAGCTAGGTTTTGGTTGTTACTCCAACCTACTTGCGCTGAATAATCAAAAATCGGAATGGCACCTT
>JANMJN010000485.1:0-2147 GCA_031371355.1 Saprospiraceae bacterium | reverse complement strand
CAAGAAATGCCCAGTAACACGCAGAAAATGTCCAGTAATGCGCAAGAAATGCCTAGTAACGCGCAGGAAATGCCCAGTAATGTGCAGGAAATGTCCAGTAAAATGTAAAAAATGCCCAGTAACACACAAGAAATGCCCAGTAAAATACAAAAAATGTCCAATAACGCACAATAAATGCCCAGTAACGCGCAAGAAATGTCCAGTAACATTAACACACTTTCCTAAATATTCGCTTTATATTTGCAAAAAATGTGTTTGATAAATCTTGATATTGCTCATTATCAAAATTTTCAAAACAAAATACGCTAAAATGCGTTAAAAAATTAATGAAATATTTCTGCTACATATTCAGTCTATACTTTTTGGCATTGTCGTGCTTACCTTGCACCGACAACGAGCATGAGGTATTACCCGTTCAGTATCAGACCGAATATGTGGCGAAAAATAACCACGACCACGAAAACCACAACCATTGTAACGATATTTGCTCTCCCTTTTGTAGTTGTGCGTGTTGTGGTATGACCATCAGTTTTCAATCTACCATTAATTATACAACCGAATTTCAACTTATCGTTTTACCGATAGTTTCAGAAAATTTTTCTTATCAATCGCCTAATTCCCTTCAATATCTTCAAGGGGTTTTCCAGCCACCGCAAATAGGTTAAACAATTTCAATTTTTTATGAAAAACAACGCCTTTCAGTGTCCAAATACTGAGGGGGTGCTTGTGTTTGTTTAATTTATTTATCCAAAATTCATGTTAGATAAAATCATTCTCTTTTCTATAAAAAATAAGTTCATTGTGGGCTTATTTACCTTGGCATTGGTGCTTTGGGGCGTGTATTCGCTTTCCCGACTGCCAATTGATGCCTTGCCTGATATTACAAATAATCAAGTGCAAGTTATCTCTGTTGCTCCCACACTTGCCGCTCAAGAAGTCGAGCAATTCATCACTTATCCTATTGAACAGTCTGTCAAAACAGTTCCGCGCATTACGGAATTGCGCTCAATTAGCCGTTTTGGTTTGAGTGTGGTGACGGTCGTTTTTGAGGAAAATGTCGATATTTATTGGGCAAGACAACAAATCGGTGAAAAACTCAAAGAAGCCGAAAGTAAAATTCCAAAAGGTGTTGGTATGCCCGAATTAGCCCCAATTAGTACGGGATTAGGCGAAATTTACCAATATGTGGTATTTGCAAAGCCCAATTTTGAAGCGCAATATGATGCAACAAAATTGCGAAGTATTCAAGATTGGATAGTCAGACCGCAAATTTTGGGTACAAAGGGCGTGGCGGAAGTTTCAACATTAGGCGGTTATTTGAAGCAATACGAAATATCGGTGCAGCCCGATAAATTGAAAAGCATGAATACGACCATTACCGAAATTTTTGAAGCCTTAGAGAAAAATAATGAAAATACAGGTGGTGCATATATTGATAAACAGCCCTACGTATATTTTATTAGAGGTTTGGGTATGGTTAAAAATATACCCGATATTGAAAAAATAGTGGTTAAAAATAACAACGGGATTCCTATTTTGATTCGAGATGTGGCGACTGTTAAAGAAGGTTCGGCTGCCCGTTATGGGGCGGTCACGAAGGACGGCAAAGGTGAAGTTGTGGGCGGTATGGTTTTGATGTTGAAAGGTGAAAACAGTGCTGAAATTGTCAATCTGGTCAAGGAAAAAATAGTACAAATCCGAAAATCATTGCCCGAAGGCGTGGCGATTGAGCCTTTTATTGACCGTACTAAATTAGTAGATAAAGCGATTGGAACAGTCGAAACAAATCTTTTAGAAGGTGCGTTGATTGTGATTTTTGTTTTGATTTTGCTCATTGGCAATTGGCGTGCGGGTTTGGTCGTGGCTTCGGTTATTCCATTGGCTTTGTTATTTGCGGTGAGTTTGATGAATTTATTTGGTGTTTCAGGCAATTTAATGAGTCTGGGAGCGATTGATTTTGGACTCATCGTAGATGGGGCGGTCATTATTGTTGAAGCGATTATTCACAAGTTGCAAACGACGGAAAAAGGTAAATTGCGAACGGCTGAAATGGACAGCCTTGTTAAAAAAGAAGCCTCAAAATTGATGAGTTCCGCCGCTTTTGGTCAGATAATCATTCTGATTGTTTATTTACCCATTTTGGCATT
>JANMJN010000496.1:0-1674 GCA_031371355.1 Saprospiraceae bacterium | reverse complement strand
CCTTTTTCAATATTTATAAAAAAGATAGGATTGTAAAATTAAGGTTTTATATAAAAAATTGATAATCAACACAGTGTTAAATCTTTCATTATCAATTTTAAAAGATATTTGGTATGAGCGTTTTTTTAAGCACTTTTATTGTTTAAGTAAAGCTGATAATACAGTATTTCGCTTGGATAAGTTCTATAAAAAAGGCAATATCTGCTTGAGACTATCGGTTGGAATGGGAAATTTTACCATTTATTGCCAAAATTGCTGTCCAATATACGATTTATCGTTAAATATTGGGCGTATAAAAAGAGTGAAAACGAACGAACTGAATAATAGAAAGGGCGGACACGTGGGTCTGCCCCAACGTCCGCCCTAACCATTTCTTTTTATCGAGTGAAAATTGACAATCAATTTGGCATAACCATTACCTTTCCGACATAGCTTTTTTCGCCTTGTTTTCCGATATACAGGATATACAAACCGTTTTGTTGCGGTTTTTCCATTTTGTAAGTACTGTTTTATTTGCTCATCATTATTTTTTGAGCAGTTATTTAGCGTCCGTTGATGTCATAAAGTTCCATAGAACCCGCAGTGGCTTCTGTACCGACTGTTTCCACAAATATATAATCACCCTGAACGTAATGAGTCACTTTTAAACTTTGATTAAAGGCGGCTAAAACGGTCGGAGAATACTTTTTAACGCTGCTGTTATTGTCCGTTTGCGCAATCCGATAATAGGTCAAGCTATAAGGTTCTTTATCCGTAAATGAATAATTGTTCTGCCCTTTGGTAGATTCACCAACAGACTTGACAGTGGCTAAGGCTTCAAAGTTTTTGCCATCTCTACTTCTTTCAACCACAAAGGCGTTGTTATTATACTCATACACCGTAGCCCATTCTACTAAAACATCGTTTTGAATCGCTTTAGCTTTCAGATATAACCAAGTAACGGGTCTGGTACTTTCACAACCAGAAGGCGTCACAGCATTTATGCCCGAAGTATTTATGGCACCATTTGAGGTCAAAGCTCTACCATCCAATCTTGATAACGAAGAGATGCTGATTGCACCATTATTGATGATAGTCCCTTTAAAAGTCACATTGTCAGCAATCGTTACAGCACCATCCACTTTCCAATAAACGTTTTTCGCTTGTGCCCCATTTTGTAAAACAACCGTTGCATTTGAACTGATGGCAAGAGGTCCTGTTATTTTGAAAACAAAAACAGCATTGGCATTGCCCTGTGCATTCAAATACAAAATACCATTGAATGAAGTACCGCCAGATAAGAGATACGTATGCGGTGTCAAAACAAGTGTATTGCCAAATTGGGCAGGATATAACAGTTCGAAGTCTGTCGTCAATGTACTTATATAACTTTGAGCCGTGGTTATATTGTCTGCGGTTGTAACACTTTCGGCATCTGGACCTGGATGTACCATACCTACAACATTTGCAGAATTAAAACCCGAAGTTGTACCAGAGTTCGTTCCGATATCTCCTGTTACAGATGTTGAACCAGTGTTAGTCACCAATCCATTACTGGAAAATAGTGCATAACATGAAGCTTTGCCTAAAGTAGGCGCCACAGGACCCGTTAAAATCGGGATACCGCAACCCAATGGCATAGTGGCAGTAACCCCAGTGACACTGATTGCCCCTGTTGTTGAGAATGCTCTGCCT
>JANMJN010000462.1:0-11603 GCA_031371355.1 Saprospiraceae bacterium | reverse complement strand
CTTCAGGAAGTGTAATTGCGCCGCAACCTGTAGCCGTTGCAGTCAATAAAAAAGTTGAAACACCCCCCTCAGTAAAACAGCCTTCAACACCCCCACCCGCTGTCAAAAAGCCAGTTAATGACATAAAACCACAACAAAAGCCATTCCTGACCCAATCTCAAACAAAGGCAGAACAATTGAGTGTAACACCAAAAACAAGCGAAAAACTAGGCAAAACGGTTGATTTATCTAAAGAAAACGTTAAAGTTAACCTCACCACGCTTGGAAATGAGTTTACAGGTTACAAAATAGAGTTGTTTACGTCAAAACAAGCACTTGACGCGACCGACCCTGATTTAAAGATGATTGCTTTTGACGTTGCATCAGATATTCAAGTTGATAAGTTGAAAAATGAGGAATTATCCTATATGGTTGGTTCATTTTTGAATTGGGGAGAGGCGGAACGTTTCTTAGCAGAAGTTCAAAAACGTTATACTAAAGCACAAATCGTTGATTATTATAATGGTAAACGAATTGGGCAATAACGCCACACAATTAGAAAATTTTAAAAATCTCCTAATTGTATTGTAAATAATTACACATTTTTGAAATAAAAATTTGATTATCAATATATTAAAAAATACTTTTGTAGTTGAATTTCTAAAAAATGTATAACAAGAAACAAGTCATACCCCTTTTTTAGATTTACAAATTACGTTTTATCACACTAAATTGAGACGCTATGTTATTAAAATCCATCTTGCCTGCGGCGTTTCTCGTCGTTTGCACTTCGGCTTTCGGTCAAACACTCATCGAAAAAGCTGATAAACAATACGAATTACATGCCTATCGTATGGCTGCACAGAGCTATGAAACAATTTTAGCTCAAAATTCAGCACAAACTGCGGTTTCCCTCCGTTTGGCTGATTGCTATTTGCATCTAAACAACCTACCAAAAGCGGCAAATCAATACGCACAAGCCATCCGAACTGGTCGCGCAAGAGCCGAAGACTACTTCTCTTATGGTCGTGTTTTGATGATGTTAGGTCAGTATGAAACAGCCGAACAGCAATTTAATGTCTATCGCAATACCAATCCAACGGTTGCTACTCAATTTATCAAAGCCTGCCAATATGCACGCAGTAACAGCGAAATTGCTTCTGATTACGCCGTGCAACCCCTCAGCAAAATCAGCACAACGGGAGCCGATTTCGGAGTAGCGATTTGGAAAGACCAACTCATTTGGTCATCAACGCGTACGGATTTCAAGCGAGCACAAAACAATACTCAAAAAAACGACCTTATGAATGGCGAAGCCAATCAGCTATTTATTGCCCCGATTGAAGGCGTTTCAACAAGACCTTTTAGTATTCGTTTTTTGAAATCGGATTTAAAGAACACCTACAACGAAAGCAATCCGTCTTTTACTGCAGATGGCAAAATGGTCGCTTTTATGCGCAATAATATCGCTGACGATGAGCGCATAACCTCTAATGGAGGTCTCGAAATGAGCTTGTTTTTAGCAGATGTTGATGCAGACGGTAATTGGCTCAATGCACGTCCCTTCCCTTACAATAATGGGTCAACGGGATTTCCAGCACTTTCGCCTGACGGCAAAACCATTTATTTTGTATCAAACAGAAGTGGTGGATACGGCGGTTTTGACATTTATCAATCTGATAAAAGAGGTAACTTTTGGGGTGAACCTAAAAACTTAGGTGCGACAATCAACTCACAGGGCGATGAAATAACGCCTTTCTTTGATGGCACTACCCTGTTCTTTTCATCGGATTGGCATTTCGGCTTTGGGGGTTATGATATTTTCAAAGTTCAAGGTAATGATATTGTCAACTTAGGAACAGGTGTCAATTCATCTGGCGATGATTTCAACTTCATTTTTGACCCCTCAGTATCAACGGGCTTTTTTGTCTCAAATCGTAAAGGCATAACGGGCAAAACCGATATTTTTAAGGTGACAACAACTGGTGAAACAGCTAATATCGTCATTTTGGATGGTATTAATCCTGTGAAAGATGCTAAAATAAGAGTCATTCAAGGAAATGCTGCAAATGTGACACAACTCAAAGGCGGCAACTATTTGGCGAGTCTTTCAGACCGTAAATCAATGACGATTGAAATCTCAAAAGCAGGTTTCAAAACTCAAACCGTGAAAATTGACCCGTCTTATTCAAGTACTTCGCAGATTGTTGAAGTCTCAATGCTTAGAGACGTGCCAACTCAAATGTCCACGGTTCCTGAATATTCGGGTACAATAACCGATGGCGCAACGGGCGAGCCGCTTGAAGGCGTTGTGGTCAGATTGTCGAATCAAACCAATAATACGCAATCAGAAATAAAAACCGATGTTAAGGGAAAGTTCAAGTTTCCTATCTCATTAAATGCGGCTTTCCTTTTGACGTTTTCAAAAGAAGGGTTTATCATTGCTCAAAAATTTATCAAAGCCAATGAAGCTAAAACAAAATATTTAGGCGAATTTACTTTGAAACCTTCTGCTGTTAGCGACAAAGTGGCAATTAACACGACTGTTGCACAATCGGATGTGTCGAAGACGGCTGTAAAACCACAGGATGTACCAAAAGATTACAGTATCCCTGTCATTCCTACGACTATTCAGAAAGGGCAAGAAGTACAAACACAAAAGGCAGATATGACAAGCGTTCCTACTGTCTATTCTGTACAAATTGCTGTCGTCAGCCTTAATAGTGTTGTCAGTTTGAACAAATATAATGACTTGATTAAAGAAGGCAACATCTACAGTGTGCCTGAAAACAAACTCAAAAAAGTGCGTTTGGGTATATTCAAAACGAGGGAAGAAGCCGCAGCCGCTTTAAAAAGAGCAACCACTTTAGGTTATAAAGGTGCTTTTATTGTTGTAGAAAAAAATGAACAAGCCATTGCTGAAAATATATTTGTACCCATTCCAAAGCCAATACAGACCATCGCTTCCGCTGACAATGTAAAAGCAAAAGGGAGTGAACCAGCAAAAACTGTTTACGTTCCAGTGCCGCCCAAACCAAAAAAAGAGGAGATTCCTCAACCATATAGTGTCGTTGCGCCAGCTAAAAAGGCAGTCGTTGTTGAAGACAAAACATTCAAAGTACGCATTGCTGCCATGAAGAAACCGGAATGGTTCGACGATTCTAAAGTTGCAAAACTTTGGAAAATTGATAAAATCCAACAAGGAGACTTGACTATTTTCATCATGGACGGTTTCAAAACGCTTGCAGATGCCAAAGTCATGAAGAAAAAAGTGCAGGCAACAGGTTACAGCGATGCCAAAGTGATTCAGAAAGAAGGTTCAGATTTTAAAGTTGTTGACTGATTCTTAATTCTGTTCTTAAAAACAGGTTTGCAGAACGACAAAAGTTTTGCAAACCTGTTTTTAATTTTGTTAAGACACAAATTTTTCCGTCTTTTGTCCACTATGCGATATATACATAACAATACGGTGAAAATATGCCTATTCATTGCCTTCATACTACCCCTCAGTAGTTTACAGGTCAAGGCTTCACGGCAATATCTAAATGTCAAATTAGAGCGTGCCATGACCGTTGACGAATTATTGAACCGGTATTTACTCAATGAATATGCGTGTAATATTGAGCAATTTCGCAAAATCAATAACCTGTCGTCCAAAAACACCTCCCTCAGTAAAAATGCGATTTACAACCTGCCCATATGGGTGTATGATTATAATGGAAAAAGTATCCGTTCCTCGGTCAATATCAATAATTTAGATATCGCCAAAATGATTCAGTCTTATAATGCTGATTTATTAAAAAATGGGGTTCGCAAACAGTCTTATAAACAAAGTGGCTTTTTATTTGTCCCTTACCATACGCTCAACTGCCCTGATAGTCGCAAAAAAAGTAAACCAAAAGAAGAAGAACCCATAATTGTAGAAGGTTCTGAAAAAGTAAGTGGTGTTGCCACACGCACCTATGCCATTTTTGGTAGAAAATATCAAGATGTACCACTTTTTGACAAAAAACTGAAAGGAAAAATCTTTTATGTCGAAGGCGGTCATGGCGGACCCGACCCTGGCGCGATGACAAAAGTGAGTGGTCGCTCGCTTTGTGAAGACGAATACGCCTATGATGTGAGCTTACGTGTTGCCAGAGAACTTATTACACATGGCGCAACGGTCTATATCATCAATAGGGACAATAACGACGGCATTCGTGATGGTGATTTTTTACTCTGCGATTCAGATGAACGGACTTATCCTGACCTTAAAGTACCTGTTGCTCATAAACCACGATTGAATCAACGTTCCGATGCCGTTAATGCCATTTATGAAAAATATCGCAAACTCGGTATCATTGACCAACGCCTCATCGTCATACATGTGGATTCAAGAGGAAAATCTCAGCAAACTGATACTTTTCTATACTATCAAAGCGGTAATGATGACAGTTATAAGATTGCTAAAAGAATGCAGCAAACCCTTGAGAACAAATATAAGAATTACCGTAGCTACAAAGGAACTCTAACAACCCGCGACTTACACATGCTTAGAGAATGTAAACCAAACACCGTTTATGTCGAATTAGGTAACCTCCGAAATGAATTTGACCGCAAACGTTTGATGATTAAAAACAATCGTCAAGCTATAGCGACTTGGTTGGCGGAGGGGTTTATGAAGTAGTATTCCTAAACTTTTCTTAAAGTGGTACGTTTTAATTTCAATTCTAAATAATTGATTTTCATTGTTTTAACATCAAATACTTTCCATCGTCTAAAAGTGGTATCCTACAACCACATCAATTTTATTATTTTTGTTTCTTTAAATTAAAAAGGTTAATATTTTTTAATTTAAACAACCAGACTTATTAAAATAATAATCTATGGCACAGCAGTAGCCCTCGCCACTTTTATAGCTCAAACGACTGCACAAGTCTATTTCAGTCCCGTTTTTCCAACTGCCGATGAACCTGTAACCGTCACCTACAACCCACAAGAAGGCGATCGTGGTTTAGCCAATTGGACAGGTGACATTTACGCTCATACAGGCGTAACGACAAGCGCAGGAGCTTGGCAAAATGTCAATGCCACTTGGGGTGCACAGTTACCGTCTCGCAAATTGACACGCCAAACTGATGGCACTTATAAGTTCACTTTGAGTCCCTCCATACGTCAAGCATATGGAGTTGCAGCAGGTGAACCGATTACAGCGGTTTCTTTTGTATTCCATAATGGAACAACTGTCAATACGCAATCAGGAAGAGGTTTGGGCGGTGCCGATATTTTCTACAACGACATCATTCAACCCAATTCGCCTTTGCGCACACGCATCATCACCCCCTCAGTATCTTCCCAATTTGCACAGCGCAATGCAACAATTGCCTTCAACGGTGCTGCCTCACAACTCTCAACATTGACATTGACTGACAATGGCATTCAAATCGCCACAGCGGCAAATACGAAAGAACTCATCACAAACATCACTGCGCCCAATGCAGACGGCTCACATCGAGTCGTGTTCAAAGCTACGGCTAATGGTGTTTCTGATTCTGCCATTTTTTCTTACGTTGTCGTGCCAACGATTACAGTTGTTAATCCACCCGCTGGTTTGGAATTGGGTGCAAATGTCAACACTGCAGGAGATTCTATCACTTTCCTGTTTCAAGCACCTCGCAAACAGAATGTTTTTGTTATGGGTAGCTTCAACGATTACCTTCTTGATACTAAATATTTGATGAACAAATCAGTGGATGGTAATACCTGGTGGATAAAAATTGGTGGCTTAACAAAAGGGCAAACTTATACCTATCAATACCTCGTGGATGGCAGTTTACGTGTCGCCGACCCCCTCAGTATTTTGGTGCTTGACCCCAATAATGACAAAAATATCCCTGCCGAAACCTATCCAAATCCTTTGCCTTATCCAACTGGAAAGACATCGGGTTATGTCTCTGTCATTACACCCGGTAAAGTCGCTTACAATTGGCAAGTACCTAATTTTCAACGTCCTGCAAAGGGCAATTTAGTGATTTACGAATTATTGACTCGTGATTTTGTCGCTAAACACAACTATCAAACCCTGATAGACACGATCCAATATTTCAAAAACTTGGGTATCAATGCCATCGAATTAATGCCTGTCAATGAATTTGACAACAACGAAAGTTGGGGCTACAACCCCACTTTTCACATGGCACTCGACAAATATTATGGCACACCCGACAAGTTCAAACAGTTTGTTGATTTATGCCACCAAAACGGTATTGCAGTGATTGTTGACGTTGTTTTTAACCATATTTGGGGTGGTTCAACACTGTCTGCTCTGTATCTCGACGGCGGTAAACCGGCTGCCGACAACCCTTGGCTCAATACCGATGCCAAACATCCTTACAATGTCGGCTACGATATGAACCATGAAAGTGCTTTCACAAAAGCCTATGTTGACCGTTGTTTAGCCTTTTTGTTGAAAGAATACAACCTCGACGGTTACCGTTTTGACTTGGTAAAGGGTTTTACTCAAAATGCGAATTGTGGCGGTAGCCAAACCGATGAAGGCTGTATCAGCCGTTATGATGCAAGCCGAGTTGCCATTATGAAGCATTATCATTCTGTTGTTCAAGCGACAACACCAGGCGCCTATTCAATCATGGAATTTTTTGGTCAAAACCAAGAAGAAACAGAAATGGCTGAAGCGGGTATGATGGTTTGGGCTAATTTTAATGACCGATATGCCCAACATTCGATTGGAAACACCAATTTCACGCTTTCCTTTGTTTCCGCAAGGAATAGGGGTTGGACAACACAAATGCTCCACGATGCACATGTGGCGTATATGGAAAGCCATGATGAAGAACGCCTCATGGTACGCAACATTAACGAAGGTTTGTCTTTAGGCAACTATAATGTGAAAACATTAAAAACCGCTTTGCGTCGTCAAGAATTGGTCTCTGCCTTCTTTTACACCATCCCAGGACCAAAAATGTTGTGGCAGTTTGGCGAAATGGGTTACGATATTTCCATCAATCAAAACGGACGCATAGGCAATAAGCCCATTCTTTGGAATTACTTTACAGAGGCTGACCGTCGCCGTTTATACAATGTCAATGCTAATTTGATTTATTTAAGAACGACCCAACCCGTTTTCAAAAACATCAATTACGATGAAAACGGATTAAATCCAGGACGCACCCGCAGTTTCCAATTGGTCAATGACCCTTCTATGAAAGTCGTTGTGTTGGGTAATTTTTATTTAGCTGCTGAAACAGCCTATCCTAACTTCCCTTCAACGGGCAAATGGTATGACTACATGACAGGCGACAGCATCAATGTCACCAATACGCAAGCGACAATGACCATGCTACCAGGCGAATATCACATCTATACATCGGTCAAACAACCGCGTCCGCCGATGGGTTATATCACAGGAACGGTTGGTACACAAGAATTTACAGATTTAGTGAATCAATACACCGTTTATCCGAACCCCTCAGTATCAGGCAAAACTTTCATCGGTTACAGCCTCCGCAAATACAGCGCGGTCATGTGGGAAGTCTATAATTTGGCTGGTCAAAAAATGATAGGTTCTACAATACAACAACGTGCTGCGGGCAGTTATCAAGAAGAAATCAATACCGATTTACCAAATGGTATGTACATGGTGCGCCTATCCGTTGATGGTGTCACTGCAACAGAGAAATTAACTATACAGAAATAATAGTTTAAAAAAAAAGATCTCATTAGAAAAGCGACCCCTCAGTATGGGTCGCTTTTTTTTGTTCAATATTATGGTATATTTGTCACAATTATCTATCTACAATAAACGGATATGATATTGAATAAGCGCAATGTTTAAGCTCATTTCTAAACAATCAAAAACCAAACGTTATGTCACCAATTGAAAGTAGTATTGAAACCCTCATTAGCGAAGCCCGCTTAATAGATGCTCAAAAACGGTTTAATGAGTTCTTAGCGTTTTGTAATGACAAAAAAGAGGATTTACTGCAAACACAAGCTCGAACCGCTTTCTTGCAACAAGAATACAATGCAGGTACATTAACCCGCGATGGTGACATCGAACGCAATAGAATCACCTTGAGTTTTATTTCAGAAATTGCCGATTTTAGAAGTAAACTATCCAATTATTTCGGTGTGGGTGACAGCAAAGAGTTTTTTGAAAAAATTAAAAGTAGAGATGACATCATCTTGAAAGCCTTAGAACCAAGAGTAACAGATAGACAATACCTGATTCAGACCCAAATAAAAGATGGCAACTCCTCTATCATCTTTAAATTGAAAAAATCACATACAGGTCAAGAAGCCATCGCTTTAGTGCTTAAAAATCCTGAATTATCTGCCGATACAAAAGATGAGTATGTAAAGATTGCTGAATTGAGACACCGAAATATTGTTAAACTCCTTGATTATGAATTGAATAGTTTTCCTTTTTTTGTAATAACAGAATTTGTACATGGTGAAACCTTAACTAAAGCCATTGACAGAACGGGTCCGCGTCCTATGGCTCAAGTCGTAGATTGGTTGTATCAATTAGCCGATGCACTGGATTATATGCGACATAAAGGCATATTACATACAAATGTGCGTCCTTCTAAAGTATTTATTGATGAAGAACTGAATGCAATGATTTCTCCTTTCGATTTTAACAAAGCCAATAAAGACGAAAGAACGTTTTCTCGTTTTCAAGATGTGTGTTACTATGGTAGCCCTGAACTTTTACAATCCGATGGTGAACCATTTTCGCTCAATGCTATGTGCGTTTCTGACCAATATTCTTTAGGTTTAATTGCATATAAAGTATTGACAGGCAAGGAATTGTTTGAAGGTGCTTCAGTGGTTGATATTATTAAAAACAGACACCGATTCAGTACTGATAAACAATATCGAGCGACGAAGTTATCGGTCTTTCCTGCAGGTGCTTTGGGTCAAATTCTTAGAAAATTGCTCAATGAAGATGCGTCAAAACGGTTTTCCAATTTACATGAAGTCGTCGTGGCTTTGCATTCTTATACCCATCGAACAAAGAAAATAGATGTCACCAGCAGCGTTAGAGACAGTTATCGGCGGTGTTTGGCAAAAAACCGCATGTTGATTAGTGATTTCTATGCTTTGTTATTTGAAAAACTACCAGACATAAAAGCGGATTTCCAAAATCCAAAAAGACAATTGGCTATGTTGCAAATGGGCGTTGATTTATTGATTGATATTGATCAAAAACTGCCTATACTTCATACTTTAATGACAAATGATAAGCATAAAAGCTATACACTCAATCATTTTGATGTCTTTATTGATACACTTTTAGAAATCATTGCCATCAACGATCCGTTGTGGACAGCCGTTCAATCTGATTGGGGAATGCTCAGAACTAAAACTGTAAAAGCTATCAAAGATGCTAGAGGTGAGATAGACAGTCATGCGCTTTAACAACGAGATTTGCACCCCTCCGAAGGAATCCTTTGGATCCGTAACCAAACCGAATTTTTCAATTTATCTCCAATTCGTCCCGCGATGGCAACGGCGGGAACTTAGTGTGCTTACCCGTTTGATACCAAAAGACAGTTGAAGCAATATCATCCATCAAAGGCAAATATTTGCCATAGTCTGTGCGCCACCCCAATGCTTGAATGGTCACTTTCAAATCTTTGTCAAATCGAATCGGGTCTGCTATATGCCACCGATACAAGCCAAAACGCTGTTGCACATTATAATGTCCATCACCTCGAATCACCTGAGGCAATCCTGCATAAGCCGTCGAAAACTCGGTGTATTGTGTTTCTTCAACACCTGCCGCATTTTTACGCCGCGTATCAAAATCATATGAACCGCAGAAATAATCCTCCGTTCCTGTACCACAAATCGTTGGAAACTCTTTATCACCGTCCAAAAAGAATTTAATTTCACCTTCTCCCCACCAATGATTGTTGTTGACACCCCAAGCCATATATGTTCCGACGTATTGACCTTTGCCTTGAATACCGTCCACAAGCGTATAAACCTGTTTATAAGGCAACGGATTTACTCTGCGGAATTGGGCATGAAAATAAGCGGCATCATCTGGCACGTCTGTGAGGGTATAATCCACTTGATAATACAACGTCATGTCCTCTTCGGCGATATTTTCCATGGTTATCCGACATTTTTTGCGAAAAGGCATTGTCCAATAACAATTAAAAGCACTACCTGGGTTAACCGTAATGGGCAAAGAATTGACATGTGCGTATTGTTGCCAACCCATGCAAAAGAAATCACCCACAGGCACTTCTACAGAGGGGTCGGTTTCATCATCCCAATAAAAGCGGAGAATGGAAAACCGCCACCGACCCGTCGGTGTCATCCAAATATGTTGAATCGCACCCGAACCCGTAATTTCAGCAATCGTAAATGTGGTTTTAGATTTGATTTTCACGCTTGGACTTATTTTCCAACCTTGTCCCAAGTCACGACCTGCCTTTTGACCCGTTCCTTCGGTTGCCATACCGCCTTTTCCTTTTTCGCCCGTAAAGTTTTCAGGGCTTATAGAACGGGTTTTAGCATCCGACACGCGGAAAAGATTGGACATATTGACTTCCAAACCATTAAACTTTTTTTCTTGTGCAATGACATGAATAGTGAGCGATAAAAAGAAGAGTGTGAGTAACTTTCCCATGATTTTAGATTGTTTAATTTGATTTATGACATGAATCCCTTGAATTGGTTTTGATATAGGGATTAGATGTTTAGCATCCAAAGCAAATATAGATAATAGACATCAAATTTTTTTTTATCGAGTGTATATCTGCAAAAAACAGCATACTCTTCAACAAATAACACCCCAGTACACGCCCTACAATAAAAACTTATATTATATTTGTCACGATTCTATATCAATATAAAAAGAATGCCCAATCAAACCCCAATCTTCTGTCTCAAACTCTAGGGCGAAAGCACTTTTAATCTGTTGTTGTTCATTTTTTAATCAAATGTCATGGCAAAAAGAAGAAAAAAAAGAGTCAAAAGGGAACCCAAGCCACCCACTTGGTTGGTATTCAAGTCTTTTAATCAAACCAAAGAAGAAGTCTATTTTGGTGTCTCCATGACCACCCCGAAATGGTATGGCAGCAAATACGAACTGCAAAGGATTCCTGAATTGGCACATTGGGATTTATCGGAAGACAAAATCATGATTCTAAAAGTCTATAAGCGCAAACGATTTCACACTTTAGAATCGGCTTATCAAGAATCAAGATATTTGGAAAGAACCTACGACCATTGGCGCAACTTTTGGGTCATTCGAACGGGTCAAAACGCAATCGGTCCACAGCCTGAACGAAAACCAGTTAAACCGCCGCGCGTGCCTTATGGCTACCGCTTCGCCGATGATTTTATGGATGAGGAAGAAGATATGGACGACGATTTGCAAGACAATATCGAAGAGGAAGAGGATGAGGATGATGTAGAAGAAGTAGAAGATTAAAGACTGAACTAAAAGAATACTGAGGGGGTGCTTTTCAACAACAGAAATGCATCCCCTCAGTATGTAGGGAAACTTTCTGAAACAGGCTGCCTACCAAAAAGCTCTCGATAACGGCGACTCTGCCGCAGGTTATCTCACGGATACCAATACCAAAGAAAAAGAACAAATT
>JANMJN010000458.1:0-2188 GCA_031371355.1 Saprospiraceae bacterium | reverse complement strand
GGTTTCAAAAACCCGTTCCGTGTCGAGTATGTGCCTTTCAACTTAGCTCAATTGCAAGCTTGTGCTGAAAAGCATGGTGTGACTGAAATCACAGCAGCATTCTTGTACGAAAAAGGCTATACTAAGCGTGATGACCTCGTTAAAATCTTAGCGAATGGTGAAATCAAAACGGCTTTGACAATTTCAGCACATGGTTGTTCAGAAAAAGCAAAAACTGCTATTGAAGCGGCAGGAGGAAGTATCACAGTTGCGTAACTTTTGGGTGGTAAAAATCGTTGAACAACACAGTTCAATGATTTTTCACTTTAAAAAATAAATATCCGATGAATAGGCTTATTCAGACGTTCAAAAACATTTGGAGCATACCAGAACTCAAACAGCGCATCCTTTACACGCTTGCACTTTTGTTTGTATTCCGTATAGGTACCTTCATTCTCTTACCAGGTGTCAATGCACAGGTATTGGCTGGTATGGCAGCAAAAACTGCTGGACGTACCGACCTCTTAGGTTTGCTCAACACATTTACAGGTGGTGCATTTGCCAAAGGTGCGATTTTCGCATTAGGTGTTATGCCTTATATCACCGCTTCAATTATCATTCAGTTGTTGACGTTTGCGGTGCCTTACTTCCAACGTTTGCAACAACATGAAGGTGAATCTGGTAGAAAAAAACTCAATCAAATGACACGCTTCTTAACTATCGGTGTGACGATGGTTCAAGGTTCAGGTTATTTGACATATCTGACGACTCAAGGTGCGATTGCTCCAGGTTTGAGTGCAGCTTTGTTCTGGTTCTCTGGCATCATCATTTTGACATCAGGAACTGTATTTGCCATGTGGCTCGGTGAGCGTATCACTGAAAAAGGTTTAGGTAATGGTACTTCTTTCATCATCATGGCGGGTATCATTGACCAATTTCCTCAAGCTATTGCGGCGGAGTTTCAATTGCAAAGCGGTTTCAGTTTCGTCATCGAAATGGCATTGTGGTTTGCAATTGTTATGGGTATCATCGTTGTCATTCAAGCAGTTCGTCGTATCCCTTTACAATTCGCCAAACGTATGGTAGGTCGTACAGGAACACAAGTACCTGCGGCGGGCAATCGTGACTATTTGCCAATCAAATTGAATGCTGCGGGTGTTATGCCTATCATTTTTGCACAAGCGATGATGTTTATTCCTTCAACGATTGCGCAATTTATGTCAGGTTCGGGTAGTCCAACTGGGTTTTTAGCCCAATTGAATGACTATACTTCATTACCGCACAACTTATTCTACTTCCTTTTGGTTGTTGTATTTACTTATGTTTATACAGCCTTGATTGTCAATCCACGTCAATATTCGGAGTATTTGAAGCGCCAAAACGCCTTCATACCGGGTGTTAAACCGGGTGAGAATACAGCAGAATTCATTGACTCTGTGACAACACGTATTACATTGCCTGGTGCAATCATTTTAGGTTTTATCTCGATTTTACCTGGTATGGCAGCATTCTTTGGTATCAACTCTGGTTTCGCACGTTTCTTTGGTGGTACTTCTGTACTTATCATGATTGGTGTTATCCTCGACACTTTGACTCAAGTTCAATCATACTTGCTCCTTAGCAAATACGATGGTCTTATCAAAGGTGGTAAAATTGAAGGTCGTGGTGGCTTAGTAGCTGTTGGCGAAGGTGGCATTTAAAAAAACAAGACATGTTTCAATCACCAGATAAGAAAGAAATATACTACAAAACGGACGATGAAGTTGCGTTGATTCGAGAGGCTTGTATCCTCAATTGTCAAGTAATTGCATATGTTGGTTCTTTAATAAAGCCGGGTGTGACAGGTATTTTCCTTGACCAAAAAGCTGAGGAGTTTATTCGTGACAATAAAGCAGTGCCTGCATTCAAAGGTTATCGCAATTTTCCGAATACGCTCACTGTTTCAATCAATGAGCAAGTCGTACATGGTATTCCAAACGAAAGAGAGATTTTAGATGCAGATGTCGTTTCAATAGATTGTGGTGTGATGTTGAATGGTTATTTTGGTGATGCCGCTTATACGTATGCGATGCCCAACACATCCCCCTCAGTAATGAAGCTGTTACAAATGACTAAATTGTCACTTTACAAAGGTATTGAACAAGCGACTGTTGGGAAAAGAATAGGGGATATTGGGTACGCAATTTTTGAATTGTGTGAAAAGCAAAAC
>JANMJN010000425.1:0-3035 GCA_031371355.1 Saprospiraceae bacterium | reverse complement strand
ATAGTTGAGCTTGTTCTTTTTGTTTTTCGGCAGTCGTTAACCGAGTTGTACCGAATTCATGCAGCCATGTTTTGGCTTCATTGACTTTTTCTGGATTGAAAGTGAAAAACAGAAGCGTAACATGATCCCGCGCATGTCCTTTTAGGATATTGCCTTGAATATATTTGGCAATCTCGTTAAATTCAGGACTCTTATAGCTTAAGCCTTCTTTGGTTAATATGGATTCATCCATTGTAATGTTCCAGTTTTGTTATATAGTATTTGATCAATTATTTTCTAAGAAAGCACTCGCAATTGAATGCGAATGCTCAATAAGCGTTAACAGGCGTTGAATGGTCCATAGTTTTGTTTTTATAATCTGTTATTATAAAACCGTTCTGTATGGATAGACACTTAGGTATTTTAAAATTAACGCGAAGAGCGTTTTTTTTTTAAATTTTTTTTTTCACCACATGTTCAATACCTCTTTGGCTTCTCTTTGGAAGCTATGTCCAGATGTTTGAGCGATGATTTCGATGCGGCGGCGGCTTTCAGCACGGTCTCCTTTTTTGAGATAAGCCAAAGCCAAATGCCAATCGGCAATCATGCGTAGGTCTTTATACTGAGGGGTCTGATTTTGGACAACAGCGGTGTAATCGGCAATCGCTTTGTCCACATCATTCGCCCCCAAATATGCATCTGCGCGTGATAGGCGCATCGAATCGTTGTCGTTGACAAAAGCTAATTCTGAAAGTACCGCTGCGGCTGTGGCATATCGTTTGTCTTTCAAATCAGTCATAGCGGATGCCAGTTTTTGAGCTTTTTCTGAACCATAAAGCGCACTTAAATACGCAATATCGGCATCAAATAGCGGTTGCTCAATATTTTTGGGTGGTGTTTGTTTACTGCGTACGGTAGCAAGGTTGAGGTAATTATAAGGACGATAGGACGTATTTTCTATCACAGATTCAAAAGTCAATGAAGGTTTTTGAAAAAACCAAATTGACAAACAGACGAGCAAAGCGACCGAAGCGGCTGCGCTCATCCAGCTGCGTTTATTGCCCCCCCTTAGTATGGAAAAGGCAAAAGGTTGTTTTTCATCATCATCTTTAGACAATTTACCTGTTTTTTCAAACTGTTGCAGTTTCTCGCGCATCTCCTGCCTGGCTGTACATCGAATGATACGTCTTGTGTGCTGATATTCCGCATAGCTTTTTTGAAATTCAGCATCCGTCTCCAATTGTAAATCAAAGCGTTTCTGTTCGGCTTCTGTCATTGTGTCGCCGAAGATGTTTTTTTGAATAATGTGCAAATCAGTATTAAGCATGATACTATGTTATTAAATAATTCCCAAACGATGGTTAAAGTAAACGTTTGATTAATTCCAAACAATTAAACTTTTTGACAGCCACAACCTTTGTATTTTTATAAGGCATGAGCTGACAAATTTCCTCCACGGAGCGGTTTTCGTAAAAAATATATGTTAGCAATCGGTAACACTGTAAGGCTTTCTCCTTTAAACTTGCCATACCCCTCAGTATTAAAGCTTTTTTTTCATTGTCAAATTCTTCGTTTATAATGTCATCGAGAATACTATCCACCGCATCATCATAAAGGGTCAAATCTTCTGGCTCGTTATAAGATATACGCCCTTGTTTTTTTAGCCATTTAAATATCCACTTTTTACCAATCACTTCAGTCATAAAGGCTTTGAGTGGAATTGTTAAAGTAAAATTGGGTGTCCGAAGTACTATTTCCCTAAACATGAGTACCGATTCTTGAAAGGCATCTTTGAAAAAATCATCATCAGAATGAAATCGAGAGAACCTTGATTTGCCCCAACTAATAAAATAAGGGCGAACACAGTCATAGATAGCATGAAAAGCTTCTTCTTCGCGCCCGCTTTTTATATCTATGATGACTTGTCTTTCAAATTGTGGAAAATCTTCGCAGAGTAGCATAGTTTTCTTTTTGACTTGTATAGCAATTTGTTTATCTTATTGCCCAAAGCTACAAATTCAAATGAAAATAACACTGCTATAGCTGCTGTTTTTCTATGTACTAATCAAATTAAACAATGTTTTTTAGTTTATTCCTTTAACGCTATTCTATTCTAATACACTGATTGTACGAAAGATTAACGCGGCTATTTGTTTTTTTTTGATGGACGATGATTTCAATTTGTTTCTATATAATTAAAGACCAACTTCGTTAATCTTAAATAACGACTTGTCCTGCATAAATGCTTATTACAAATGTACCCCTCAGTATAAAATGGTGTTTGAAAGTAAAAACGGCTTAATCCAAATAAAACCGAAAGCAAAAAGTAATTATTTAAGCAAAAAAAGATAGATTTGAGCGACAATAATGTATAGACTAACACTCAACGCTACCAACTTATGACTAATTGGAAAATCAAACTCTCGCTCTTTCTCAACTATTTCGTTTTTGCCATTCTGCTCAACAGTGTCGGTACTGTTATCTTGCAAGTGCAAAACAATTATGGCATTTCACAAGGCGATGCCAGCATTTTAGAGGCATTTAAAGACCTTAGTATTGCCATCGTCTCTTTTTTAGTCGCTTCTTATATCGTTAGAATCGGATACAAAAGGTCTATGCTCATTGCCTTAGCTTTTGTCGCTTTTGCTTGTCTGATGATGGCAATATTTCCTGGATTTGGTACAACAAAACTGCTCTTTGCGGCAGTTGGTGCCAGTTTCGCCTTGATAAAAGTATCCGCTTTTGCAACCATCGGCATCATTACGGACAATGAAAAAGACCACGCCAGTTTTATGAACTTCTTAGAATCCTTTTTTATGGTCGGTGTACTGACGGGGTATTTTGTCTTCGCTTCTTTTGTGGACAACAGTAATCCGCAATCCACAGCTTGGGTCAATGTCTATTATTTGTTGGCAACCATATCAGCCGCTGCTTTTCTTTTACTGTTTACCGCGCCGCTTGACGAGTCGTCTGTTCATATCGAAGCGTCAAAACCATTATTGGAAGACTTCGCAGATATGTTCAAATTAGCCGTTTTACCCATTGTTATGGTGTTC